>SKKS01000137.1 GCA_007123625.1 Paracoccaceae bacterium | reverse complement strand
GGCGCGCGCGGCGAGGTCGCGGTGCGCAGAGTTGCGGCCCGCGCGGCATCGGCCTGCAGCCGCGCCATCAGGGCCGCCGACGGGTCGGGCGCGGTGTCGCGCGCGGCCGCAAAGAAGGGCGCGAGCGGGTCCTTGTCCATCGGGTCATCCTTGCTCATCTTCATACCCCAGTTCCTGCCTGCGCCCGGCCAGCGAGGCCTGCAAGGTCCGCTTGCCCCGCGCAGTCAGACTTTCGACCGCTTCCACGCCGGTTTCCATGATCTGCGCAATCTCGGGGTTCGCAAGCCCCTCGATATGGCGCAGGATCACCGCCTGCCGCTGGCGTTCCGGCAATTGTGCCAGCGCCGCTTGCAGCGCAGCGGCGCGGGTGGCGGCCATCATCCGCCCGTCGGCACCAGTGCCCGGCGCCGCAGGTTCGGCCACCAGATCCAGCGCCACATCCCGCCGCCGCAAACGCCGCCGCAGCCGGTCGGTGCACAGGTTCGCCGCCACGCGGTACAGCCACGCCGCCGGGGGCGCCGCCCCGGGGCGCCAGTCGGGGGCGTGGCGCCACAGCCGCAGCAGCGCCTCTTGCGTCACGTCCTCGGCTTCGGGCAAGTCGCCGCCCAGCATCCGGCTGGCAAAGCGCAGCACCGCCGGAGCCAGCCGCGCGGTCAGGACCTGCGCCGCCAAAGCGTCGCCCTGCCCGAAGCGGGCCAGCAACGCCTCGTCCGAGGCCGCGCCTGTATCTGCAGCGAATTCGTCCATGCCATCCCTGCATCGGGGCGCAGCCGTTGCGCCCGCCAGCCCCGGCGCCACGCGCATGGCGCACCGGAGCTGCGGATCGATACGCGTCAGAGGACCTCAGCGCAACTGCCCGCGCCGGTCGGCCCATTCGGTCAGGCGCGCGATCGCGGCGTCATACTCGGCCTCGGAGATGGTGCCGTCGCGGTCGCCGTCGAAGAACCGGAACGCCCGCTGCACCACCCGGTCCGCAGGGGCCGCATCTGCGCGCGATCCCATCTGCTGCCCGTGGCCCTCGTGCCCCTGCGCGTGCTGCCGACCCATCCGCGAACCTTCCATGCGGCCCCGATCCATTTGCCCCCGGTCCATTTTCTGTGCGCGCTCGCCTCGCTGGGCGGATTGCGGGCGTATCCGCTGGCCGGTCTCGGCGCCCATTTCCGCGTGCATCAGGTCGCGCGCGGCGCGCCGGGTGGCCATACCCTCGGCCCATTCGGCACGCTGTGTCTGAGTCCAGCTTTCCAGCCGGTCGCGCAGGGCGTCGGCGTCGACACGGCCATCCTCGGCGCCGTCCATCACATGCGCGACCAATGCGTCCAGCCGCTCGGCCTGCATCGCGGTGCGCGCTCCCGAACGGGATTCGGCACCGGCGGTGCGGCGGGCGTCGATCCGCGCCTCGATCAGGGCACGAAAGGCATCGGCGTCCAGCGCGCCCTCCCCGGCCCCTTCGATGCTGTCGAAGGCGGGCCAGTCGCCCATGTTCCAGCCGTGGGCGTGGGGCTGCGCCTGTGCCGTGCCGAGGCTCAGAATCAGCGCGGTCACGGCGGCGGCGCCAAGTGCAAGGGGGCTGCGATATGTCATGGTGTCGTCCTTTTCTGCTCCTGCCTGTCGATGTTTCGGCCAGGCTGCACACACATCACGTCCGCGGCGTGCGGTTCCGTCGCACCGGCATTCACGTCCGCGCGAGCGTGCGGCGCTGACAACACCCGGCCCGCATGCTATGGCCCGACTGCTTTCGAAGGAGACACCATGACCCACGTTGATTCCCCCGCCACCCGGACCGAAGACGACCGCCCGCTCTGGCCCGCCGTGCGGCGCGGGATGTCGCTGCACTGTCCGGCTTGTGGCAAGGGCGCGCTCCTTCACCGCTACCTGAAGGTGCGCGATGCCTGCCCGCAGTGCGGCGAGGAACTGCACCACCAACGCGCCGACGATGGCCCGGCGTACCTGACGCTGACGGTTACCGGAAAGGTGGCGATATCTCTGATGGTGTGGTTGCTGTTCACCTATGATCCGAACCCGCTGTTGCTGTTTTTCTTCATCGCGACATTGGTGGTCGCCATGTCGCTGTTCCTGCTTCCGCGCTTCAAGGGCATGATGGTGGCGATCCAGTGGTCGCGGCGGATGCACGGATTCGGGGGCACGCCGCATTGACAGATCCCGCCGCGCCCGTTGACAAGACCGCGATTCGCGACGCCGCGACGATCCTGCTGGTGCGCACCCACGCCGATGGCCCGCAGGTGCTGATGGGCCAGCGTGGGGCAAAGGCCGCCTTCATGCCCGACAAGTTCGTGTTTCCCGGCGGCGCGGTCGATCCGGATGACGCATTGGTGCCGCTGGGCGCGGAGCTGTCGCCACTGTGCACGGCACGGCTGGAAACTGGCGGGGCGCTGCGCGCACCCACCCTTGCCGCCGCGGCGATCCGCGAATTGTGGGAGGAAACCGGCCTGATGCTGGGCAGGCCCGGCATCTGGCCCGGCACGCCGCCCGCCGACTGGGCACAGTTCGCCGCGCGTGGCATGCTGCCTGCGGCCGATGCGCTGACCTATATGTTCCGCGCCATCACACCACCGGGTCGCCCGCGCCGGTTCGATGCGCGCTTCTTCATGGCCGAAGCCGCGCGGGTGCAGGGCGATCCGGACGATTTTTCGGCGGCCTGCGAGGAACTCAGCCACCTGCAATGGGTGCCCTTCGCCACCGCGCGCAACCTGAACCTGCCCTTCATCACCGAAGTTGTGCTGGCCGAGGCCGAGGAGTGCTTGCGCACCGGCGGCAAGCCCGCATCGGTCCCGTTCTTCGACAATTCCGGAACACGGTCCGAATTCCGGCGGATCGCCTGAGCCGCCCACCGCCGCCCCCAGGCATTGCCCTGAGACGCTGCGCCGCGCGTGGCACACTTGAAGCCCCCGCATGCGCAGTCTAGCTTCGCCAGTGCGAGACGGCATGCAGCCGGTCACGGAGCCAATGATGTCACAAAAACGCTCGATCTTCGAGGACGTCGGCACCCCCGCCGCGGCCAGAACCGCAGCTACGCCCGCCGCGCCGACGCGCAGCCGTGCGCGCGCGCAGATCCGCGGCTGGCTGATGGTGCTGTTCGCGCTGGTCGCCGTGATGATCGTGGTTGGCGGGATGACGCGGCTGACAGATTCGGGGCTGTCGATCACCGAGTGGCGCCCCGTCACCGGTGCGATCCCGCCCCTGTCCGAAGCCATGTGGCTGGAAGAATTCGAGAAATACCGCCAGATCGACCAGTACGCGCTGGTCAATCGCGGTATGACGATGGATGAGTTCAAGATCATCTATTGGTGGGAATGGGGGCATCGGCAACTGGGGCGGCTGATCGGGCTGGTCTGGGGCCTGGGGTTTGTGTTCTTCTGGTTGACCAAGCGCATCCCCACCGGCTGGACCCCGCGCCTTCTGGCACTTGGCGCGCTGGGGGGCGTGCAGGGCGCTATTGGCTGGTGGATGGTGGCTTCGGGGCTGACCGAAGGGATGGTCGCGGTGGCGTCCTATCGGCTGGCGGTGCATCTGGGGCTCGCCTTTGTGATCCTGGGCATGATCGCGTGGTATGTGTTCGCGCTGGGCCGGTCCGAAGCCGACCTGATGCAGGCCCGCCGGGTGCGTGAGGGGCGGCTGTTCTCCATGTCCACCGGGCTAATGCATTTCGCGTTCCTGCAGATCATCCTGGGCGCGCTGGTGGCGGGGATTCGCGCGGG
>SKKS01000387.1 GCA_007123625.1 Paracoccaceae bacterium | reverse complement strand
CGCAGCACGGGGGCTTGAATGCGCCGGTCTGGGCGCTGCTGGCGGGCGAGACCGCTTACGGCGTGACATGGCACCGGATCGCGCCGCGCATCGACGCGGGCGACATCCTGTGCCGGGCGGAAGTCGAGATCGCGCCCGATGATACGGCGCTCAGCCTCAACACCAAGTGCATGGCTGCGGGGATTGAAAGCTTCGGCGACCTGCTGGACCGGATCGAGGGGGGCACGCTGGTGGCCACGCGGCAGGGCGCGCCGGTCAAACCGCTGCACCGCGCGACCGACCGCCCCGCGCATGCCGGAATGATCGATTTCACGAAAGAATGTGACGCGGTGCTGCGGTTGGTGCGCGCGCTGGATCACGGCCCCTACCGCAACCCGCTGACCTTGCCCAAGATCGACCTTGGCGGGCGGATCGTCTGTGTTGGCCGTGCGCAGGCGGCGCCGGATGTGGCCGAGCAGGGTGCGGGTGTGCCGGGACAGGTGCTGCAAGTGGCGGACGACAGCGTGACTGTCGCCTGTGCGGACGGGGCGGTTGTGCTGTCTGGCTTGCGCTGCCCGCACGGGGGGCCGGTGGTGCCGACGCTTGTGGTGGCGCCGGGCGCGGTGGTGCCTGCGCCCGATCCGTCGCTGACCGGAGCGCTGGCGGCGGTTGTCCGCGACGAGCCGCTTTGGCGCGCGGCGCTGGCAGCCATGGCGCCCGCGACCCTGCCGGGCCTGACCGACACGGATGGGGCGCCGGTGATGCGTGACCTCCCGCTTGACCTTGCGGACCTCACGCCCGCGCGCGCTGCGGTGTTGCTGGTCACGGTGGCGCTACGGCTGTCGGGGCAGGCGCGCGCGGATATCGCCCACAGCTTCGATGGCATGGGCGCAGCCGCGCCCGGCATCCTTGCCGACTGGGTGCCGCTGGGCGCCGACGCCGCGCAGACGCTGGCGCAGGCCGAGGCACAGATAACTGAGGCTCTGGCGCGGCTCGAAACCTGCCCCGGCTATCCGCGCGACCTGATCGCCCGTGATCCCACGCTTGCGCCGCCCGTCCTGCCCGCGCTGGCCATGGCGCCCGCGCCGCTGCCTGGCGCGGCGCTGACACTGGTGCCCGGCACGGCGCCGAAGCTGGTGTTCGACGCCATGCGCATCCCGCCCGAGGCAGCGGCGCAGATCCGCGACCGGCTGGCCCATCTGGCCCGCACTGCCACGTCTGACGCGCCGCTCGGCGCGCAGGATATCCTGAGCGGTAAGGAACGCGCGGACCTGCTGGACACTCCCAACGCCACCGCGCGTGCCTATGACCGCATCTGCATTCACCACGCGTTCGAAGCACAGGCCGCCCGCACGCCGGACGCGACCGCGCTGGTGTTCGAGGGGCAAAGCCTGAGCTACGCCGATTTGAACGCCCGCGCCAACCGCGCGGCCCATGTGCTGCGCGCCATGGGCGTGGGGCCGGATCAGCCGGTGGCGCTGTGTACGCGCCGTGGGTTGTCAATGATGGTCGGCGCTCTGGCGATCCTGAAAGCGGGCGGCGCCTATGTGCCGATGGACCCGGCCTATCCCGCCGACCGGCTGGCGCATTATCTGGCCGACAGCGGTGCGCGGGTGATCGTGACCGAACATGCCGCGCTGGACGCGCTGCCGCCCCATGCCGGGGCGCTTTTGCAACTCGACACCGACACGCGCCTTGCCGAAGCGGCGGACACCAACCCGGATGCCCCCGTCAGCGCCGACAACATGGCGTATCTGATCTACACCTCGGGCTCGACCGGCCTGCCCAAGGGGGTGATGGTCGAACACGGCAACGTGGCGAATTTCTTTGCGGGCATGGATGACCGTATCGACCACGCGCAAGGCGGTGTGTGGCTGGCGGTCACCTCGCTCAATTTCGACATCTCGGTGCTCGAGCTGTTCTGGACGCTGGCGCGCGGGTTCAAGGTTGTGGTCATGGGCGACGAGGATCGCATGGTCACCTCGAACGCGCCGGTGCCCGTGTCCGATCAGGGGATGGAATTCAGCCTTTTCTACTGGGGCAACGACGACGGGCCGGGGCCGCAGAAATACCGCCTGCTGCTGGACGGCGCGCGCTTCGCCGATACCCACGGTTTCTGTGCCGTCTGGACGCCCGAGCGGCATTTCCACGCCTTTGGCGGACCGTATCCGAACCCGGCGGTGACCGGCGCGGCGGTGGCGGCGGTGACCAGGAACATTGCCGTTCGTGCGGGCTCCTGCGTGGCGCCGCTGCACCATCCGGTGCGGATCGCCGAGGAATGGGCGGTGATCGACAACCTGACCGGCGGGCGCACAGGGCTTGGGATCGCCAGCGGCTGGCATCCGGTGGATTTCGTGCTGCGCCCGGAAAACCGCCATCCGAACAACAAGAAGGCCATGTTCGAAACCATCGACGCCCTGCGCCGCCTGTGGCGCGGCGAAACGGTGGAATTCGACAAGGGCGACGGCCTGGTGCCGGTCAGCACCCTGCCGCGTCCGGTGCAGCCGGAACTGCCGCTGTGGCTGACCATCGCCGGTAACCCCGACACCTGGCGCGAGGCGGGCGAGATCGGCGCGCATGTTCTCACACACCTTCTGGGACAAAGCATCGACGAGGTGGCGCAGAAGATCGGCATCTACCACAAGGCGCTGCGCGAGTCGGGGCGCGATCCGGCGGATTTCAAGGTCACGCTGATGCTGCATACCTTTGTGGCGCGTGACCGCGACCACGCGCGCGAAGTGGCGCGCAAGCCGATGCAGGATTACCTTTTGTCGGCGGCGGGGCTGGTCAAGCAATACGCCTGGGCCTTTCCCGCGTTCAAGCGCCCGCAAGGCGCGCGCAACCCGATGGATATCGACCTGACTTCGCTGTCCGAGGACGAGGTCGCGGGCATACTGGACTATGCCTTCAACCGGTATTTCGAGGATTCCGGCCTTTTCGGCACGGTCGAGGATTGTCTTGGCCGCGTGGAGCAGCTCAAGGCCATCGGCGTGTCCGAAATCGCCTGCCTGATCGACTATGGCATCGCGCCGGAAACCGTTCTGGAAGCGCTTTATCCGCTGGCCGAGGTGGTGCGCCGTGCCAATGCGGGCGCGGTGCTGGCGGAAACGGATCATTCGCTGGCCGCCCAGATCGCGCGTCACAAGGTCACGCATTTCCAGTGTACGCCGTCGATGATGCGCATGCTCATGGCCGACGATGTGGCGCGCGCGGCGCTGGGCCGGGTGCCCAACGTCCTGATCGGGGGCGAACCGTTTCCCGGCCCGCTGGCCGCCGAGCTGTCCACTTTGACCGGCCAGCCGGTGCAGAACATGTATGGGCCGACAGAAACCACCATCTGGTCGTCAACCGCGCTGACGCGGGGCGGGGCGGGAACCGAAGCCATCGGCAGGCCCATCGCCAACACGCAACTTTATGTGCTGGATGACGGCATGCAGCCGGTGCCTGCGGGCGTGGCGGGCGAGTTGTGGATCGGCGGCGACGGGGTGGCGCGCGGCTACTGGCAGCGCGACGATCTGACTGCGGATCGCTTCCGTCCGAACCCGTTCGGGCCGGGGCGCATTTATCGCACGGGCGATCTGGTCCGACGCGAGGGCGACGGCGCGCTGGCCTATCTGGGCCGGGCGGATCACCAGATCAAGCTGCGCGGCCACCGGGTGGAACCGGGCGAGATCGAGGCCGCGCTCGAGGCCGTGCCGGGCATCACCCGCGCCGCCGTGACCGCGCGCGAGGATACCCCCGG
>SKKS01000139.1 GCA_007123625.1 Paracoccaceae bacterium | reverse complement strand
GCCCCCCCGGGCGCCGCCCCACCCACCCGCGGCGCCCGGGGGGCGCGGCCCGCGCTTCATCCGCTGGGAGTTTCCGACATGACCGAGATCATCGGCACGCTTGACGAGGTGGCCGCGCGCTACGACGTGCTGTATTGCGATCTTTGGGGGTGCGTGCATGACGGCACCCGGGTCTGGCCCGACGCCGTGGCGGCGCTGGAGCGGTTCCGCAAGGGCGGCGGCACGGTGGTGCTGTTGACCAATTCGCCGCGCCCAAGCCCCGCTGTGCTGCGCGGGTTTGCCCGGTTTGGCATTCCAGAAAGCGCCTGGGATATCATCGTGACCTCGGGCGATGCCGCGCAGGCGGGCATGATGTTGGGCGCCGTGGGCCGTAAGGTCTGGCATCTGGGCCCCGAGAAGGATGCGCGCTTCTTCACCGACCTGCCTGCGGAGCTGTCAGATGCGCATGCGCCCGTCGCGCGGGTGGATTTCGATGCGGCCGAGGGGATCGTCTGTACTGGCCCCTTCGACGAGGTGAACGACCACCCCGACGATTACCGCGGCAAATTCCTGTCGGCCAAGGCGCGCGGCCTCAAGCTTCTGTGCGCGAACCCCGATATCGTGGTGGACTTGGGCGACCAGCGCATCTGGTGCGCCGGCGCGCTGGCCCAGCTTTACACCGAGATGGGGGGCGAAAGCCTGTATTTCGGCAAGCCGCATCCGCCGATCTATGACCTTGCGCGGCGGCGCCTGGCCGAACGCGGGATCGCGGCCGAGGCG
Organism: Paracoccaceae bacterium; assembly: GCA_007123625.1. Taxonomy (GTDB): domain Bacteria; phylum Pseudomonadota; class Alphaproteobacteria; order Rhodobacterales; family Rhodobacteraceae; genus Rhabdonatronobacter. Next base: position 2,970 of record SKKS01000139.1, on the reverse strand, counting down.
GACCGGATTCTGGCGGTGGGCGACGGGATCGACACCGATATTCGGGGCGGCATGGGTGAAGGGATCGACACGCTGTTCTTGACCGGCGGGTTGATGGCGGCTGAGTTCGGCCCTGATCCGGAACACCCGGACCCTGTCGCTCTGCGCGCCTGGCTGGACACGCGCGACACGCCACCGCTATTGGCGATGGGACGCTTGCGCTGACGCGGGGCGGCAGTGTTCCGGCACGCGTGCTGGCAATAATATTCCGTTTTCTCGGCTCTATCTGCAGTAATATTACCAATGGGGTTGCCGTGGTGGCGACCATTCGTTATGCTGCACTGCAACATGACCGATGGATTCGCCCAAGGGACGCGCCCCATGCTTGACACCGACATAACCGACAACCTGCCCCGCGGTACCATTTGCATCGAGGAGCTGGAAATCGGCATGCGCCGGTATCTGCGCAAGGAAATCACCGACCGCGACATCGAACTGTTTGCCGAAGTCTCGACCGACCGCAATCCGGTGCATCTGGATGAAAGCTATGCCCAAGACACCATCTTTCAGGGGCGCATTGCGCATGGGATGCTGACTGCGGGCCTGATTTCGGCTGTGATCGGCGAACAACTGCCCGGGCATGGCACGGTCTACATGGGCCAAAGCCTGAAGTTCCTGGCGCCCGTGCGCCCTGGCGATGTCGTGCTGGCCGAGGTCACGGTGACCGCAATCGATCATTCCCGCCGCCGGGTGACCCTTGATTGTCGCTGCGCCGTGGGCGATACCACCGTCCTGAAGGGTGAGGCGCTGGTTCTGGCGCCCAGCCGCAAGTTCGACTGAGGCGGGGCCGCCCCGCAAGGGGCTGCATGAAGATCGTCAGAAACTGGACTTCGGTGGACCCCGCCTTGCGCGGCGCTTCGGTGGCGCTGGGAAATTTCGACGGTGTGCATCTGGGCCACCGATCGGTTGTGGAACTGGCGCGCCGTGCCGATGTGCCGCTGGGGATCGTCACGTTCGAACCCCATCCGCGCGAATACTTCAATCCCGCCGCCCCGCCGTTCCGGCTGATGAGTGCCGAAACCCGCGCCAACCGGTTGCGGCGGCTGGGGGTCGATCTGTTGTGCGAACTGCCTTTCGATGCCGCACTTGCGGGATTCAGCGCCGAAGAATTTGCGCGAGAGGTCCTGTGTGATGGGCTGGGCGTGTCGCATGTGGTGGTCGGCGCCGATTTCTGCTTCGGCAAGGGTCGGCAGGGAACCGCGCAGATGCTGGCTGATTTCGGCGCCGAATTGGGGTTTGCGGTCACTCTTGCCCCGTTGTTGGGCGTGCCGGGTGGCGCGTTGTCATCGACCGCGATCCGCACCGCCCTGGGCGAAGGGCGCCCCGGCGACGCGGCGCGCATGCTGGGGCACTGGCACCGGATCGACGGTCCCGTGCTGCACGGCGAAAAGCGTGGGCGCGATCTGGGCTATCCCACGGCGAACATGTCCATCGAAGGGCTGCACCCGCCGCGCTTCGGGGTCTATGCGGTCAAGGTCGATGTGCTGTCGGGTCCGCACAAGGGCAGCTACGACGGCGCCGCAAGCCTGGGTGTGCGGCCCATGTTCGGCGAAAACCGGCCCAATCTGGAAACCTATCTGCTGGACTTCAGCGGCGATATATATGGTGCGCATCTGTCGGTGGCGCTGGTCGAGTTCCTGCGCGGCGAGGAGAAGTTCACCACCCTTGATGCGCTGGTCGTGCAGATGGCTGCCGATTGTGCCCGCGCGCGCGCCATACTGGCCGATGTGGCGCGCATTGCGCCGGATTTGACGGGGCAGGGATGAGCGCGCGCCCCCCCCCCGAAAAGGCCTTGCGCCCGCGGTTTTGGGAAACCGTGAAGCTGGACCAGATGCGCCAGGCAGAATGGGAAGCGCTGTGCGACGGCTGCGGCAAATGCTGCCTCAACAAGCTTGAAGACGCCGACACCGGCGAGATCGCCTTTACCGCCGTGTCCTGTCGCCTGCTGGACACCGAAAGCTGCCAATGCGGCAACTATGCGATCCGCAAGCAACTGGTGCCCGAATGCGTGGTGCTGACCCCTAAAACGCTTCCCGAGATCGCTTACTGGCTGCCCCGGACCTGTGCCTACAGGCGCCTGCACGAAGGGCGCGGGCTGGCGGGCTGGCATCCGCTGCTGTCGGGTGACCCGGAAACCGTGCATGACGCGGGCGTGTCGGTGCGCGGGCTGGCGATCCCCGAGTTCGCCGTGACCGAAGACGAATGGGAAGACTATATCATTGACGAGGTGCCGTGATGAACTTCGCCTCCGACAACACATCAGGTGTGCCGCAACCGGTGATCGAGGCGCTGTCGCGCGCCAACACAGGCTATGCGATGGGCTATGGCGCTGATGCCTTGGCCACGCGGGTCACGGAACGGTTGCGCGCCCTGTTCGAGGCCCCGCAGGCGCAGGTGCGGCTGGTGGCCACCGGCACGGCGGCCAATGCGCTGGCGCTTGCGGTGCTGTCGCCGCCCTGGGGCGCCATGTATTGCCACGACACCGCGCATGTCGATTGCGACGAATGCGGTGCGCCCGAGTTCTTCAGCGGGGGCGCAAAGCTGGTGCGTGTGCCGGGCGATCATGGGCGGATCGCTGCGTCGGATCTGAATGCGCTGCTGGCCCGCACCGGGCGCTCGGTGCATCAGGTCCAGCCCTCGGCGCTGTCGCTGAGCAATCTGACCGAGACCGGCACCGCCTATGACCCGGACGCGCTGGCGGCGCTGTGCAAGGTGGCGCGGGCGCACGGGCTGGGCGTGCATCTGGACGGGGCGCGCTTCGCCAACGCGCTGGTGGCGACCGGCGCCACCCCGGCCGAAGCCAGTTGGAAGGCGGGAGTCGACGTGCTGTGCCTGGGCGGCACCAAAAACGGGTTGCTGGGGGTCGAGGCGGTGTTGCTGTTCGACCCCGCCCGCGCCGCCGAATTCGACCTGCGCCGCAAGCGGGCGGGG
>SKKS01000232.1 GCA_007123625.1 Paracoccaceae bacterium | reverse complement strand
TGTTCGGCGCGGCAGGGCGCGCACCAGCTGGCCCAGTAGTTGACCAGCTTCACCTCGCCATCGCGCAGGGTAGCGTCGTCAAAGAGGGTCTTGCCCTCCAGTTCGGTCAGCACTACCGGCGGGGCGGGGCGGCCTTCGCGAGCCGAGGGCAACTCGTCACGCCCCTCGCGCAGGTTGCCGAAGTAGAACAGCGCGGCGAGAGCCACGAAAACCAGCGGCGGCAGCGCCATGAGGGGCTTGAACTTCATTCTGTGCGTTCCTGTCTTTGTTCGACCTGATCCAGTTGGCTGCGCACCGCGCGGGCGCGCAGCCAGTACCAGGCGACAACCCCGGCCAGAAGCGCCAGCGAGACGACATAGGCCGACAGCACTTCGCTTGCGTAGCGTCCAAGATCGGGGATCATGCCATGCGCTCCCTTGCGACAAGGGCTTTCATGCGGCGGGCGCGGATTTCGGTCCGGGTGCCCGCCAGCACCAACGCCACGAAAATCAGCACGAAGCCGGACATCGACACATAGAGCGGCGCCTTGTAGGCCCAGTCCACCCGCGTACCCGGTTGCAGTGACAGGGACGCGCCCTGGTGCAGGCCCTGGCTCCAGAAGAACGCGGCATAGCGCGACAGCAGCGCGAACACCGTCCCCACCAGGCACAGCACCGCAGTGAGATCGGCGCCGGTATCCGGGTCATCAATGGCCGCCCAGAGCGCAATATAGCCCAGGTAGAACAGGAACAGGATCAGAAAGCTGGTCAGCCGCGGATCCCAGGCCCACCAGGTGCCCCACATGGGCTGCCCCCAGACCGCGCCGGTAAACAGCGCGATCAGCGTCATCACCAACCCAACGGGCGCCGCCGCCTTGGCCGCAAGCGCGCTGACATGGTGGCGTCGGACCACCCAGACCAGCGAGGCCACCAGCATCATGATCCAGGCGTTGATCGCCATCAGCGCAGCGGGCACATGCAGAAAGATGATCTTGACCGTCGAGCCCTGCCGGAAGTCATCCGGGGTAAAGAAGAATCCCCAGATCAACCCCGTTGCCGTCACCACCACGGAGGCTGCCGCCACCAACGGCAACAGCCAGTTGGTGGTGCGCATGAATTTGCGCGGATTTGCGTATTCCCAGAAACTTGACATCGCGTTCTCACCTATCGCTGCGCGGGTGGGGTCTCAACGAAATCCGGCGCCCCTCACCGAAGGTTTATCCGGATCACGGCGGCCGAGGCAAAGGGCAGGATCGCCACCGCCCCGGCGGTGATGCCCGCAAGCAGCAGCAGCGCAGTTTGCGTGGTCAGTCCCGCCGCACCCCGGCTGACCAGTTCGGCGCCGAAAACCAGCGTCGGGATGTAGAGCGGCAACACCAGCAGCGACAGCAATAACCCGCCGCGTTTCAGCCCCACGGTCAGCGCCGCGCCGAAGGTGCCGATCACCGACAGCGCCGGGGTGCCCACCAGCAGCGACAGCACCAGCCAGCCAAAGGCGTCGGCCGAAAGGTTCAGCAAGACCCCAAGCACCGGCGCGGCCAGCACCAGCGGCAGGCCGGTGGTGATCCAGTGCGCCAACGCCTTGATCGTCACCACCGCTTCCAGCGGAATCGGCGCCGTCGCCAGCAGATCGAGCGAGCCATCCTCCCAGTCCAGCGCAAAGATGCGATCGAGCGACAGCAGGCAGGCCAGCAACGCCCCCACCCACAGCACCCCGGGCGCGATTGCCGCCAGCACCGCCGGTTGCGGCCCCACTCCCAGCGGCACCAGCACCGCCAGGATCAGAAAGAACGCCAGCCCCAGACCAAAGCCGCCGCCCGCGCGGATCGCCAGGCGCAGGTCGCGGATCAGAAGCGCGATCACAGGAACGCCTCGTCAAAGCTGCCGCCCCGCCCCGGTGCGGGCAGGCGCGCCCGGAAGGGGCCAAGGTCCAGCACCTGCGCCTCGGGCAGGCCAAGGTCGATATGAGTGGCAATCAGCGCCATGCCGCCCGCCGCCAGATGCCCGCGCACCACATCGGCGAACAGCGCCACAGACGCCGCGTCCAGCGAAACCGTGGGTTCGTCAAGCATCCAGACCGGGCGCCCCGTGACCAGCAGCCGCGCCAGCCCCAGCCGCCGCTTCTGCCCCGCCGACAGGTTCTGCGCCGCGCGGTCCGCCAGCGCCGACAGGTTCATCCGTGCCACCGCAGCATCGACGCCGCCACTGCCATAGACCGCCGCCCAGAACGCCAGGTTTTCGCGCACGCTCAGGGTGGATTTCAGCCCGTCGGCATGGGCGGCATAAGCGATCGCGTCCGGCGGCAGGCTAATGCTTCCGGCCAGCGCGGGCTGCAGCCCGGCAAGCGTGCGCAACAGCGTGGTCTTGCCGCAGCCGTTGGGGCCACGCAGGATCAGCGCCTGCCCTGGCTGCACGCTCAGCGAAAGCGCGTCCAGCAGCGGCACTCCGCCGCGCGCACAGGCAAGGTTCTCGACTCGGATTTCCACGCCGTTGGCTTAGCGGGTTTTGCCGGTCGCGGAAAGCGCCCACCGACGGCGCGGGTCAGTCGGTCGCAGCGGTGCAATCGCAGGCTGTACCGCCAGGTTCAACGCGGGGTTGACGGGCGGTTCCCGGGGCGGCATCAAGGGCGCGCGCTGGTGCCTGTCACCAGACAGGTGAAAAGGGAATGCGAGAGGGGCCCGCCCCCGAATCGCAGCCGCCCCCGCGACCGTGACCGGAGCGCGCGCCCAATGCCACTGGCCCCAGTTCGGGCCGGGAAGGCGGGCCGCACCCCGAAGCCGCTGCTTCGGGACTCCGCAAGCCGGGAGACCTGCCAGCGTGCTTTGAAACCCCAAGACCGGGCGGGGTGCCCCGGGTAAGGAGCGACCATGACCAGCGTTATCGTGCCTGCGGGCACGCCCTTTTCCATTTGCAGCGCGGCGCGCGGACAGGTGCGCCATGACTGAGCCTGTGCGCCCCCCGATCCGGGACCGGGACCGAAAAACTGCGCGGCACATGATCGTGCCACAAGGGCCGTGCCCGGCGCGCGGCACGGCCTGTCCGGCGGCGCTGGACCTGCTGAAACGTCTGGGCGTGGCAGTCAGCGTCGCCGCACCGATGATGTCGAGCGATTTTTCGATGGACGGTGAAGCCTCTCTCCCCCCTTGCGCGGCGCTTTGCTGGCAGGGCCGGACCGAATGCGCTCTGGTCTGGAGCGCCGATGCCAGCGGCTTGCGGTTGCGCGGCGCCGGGGCGGAAGCAAGTTTCCTGCGCGCAGTGCCGGTGCCCGGCGGGGTTTGCTGAGCCTACATCCAGGCGCCCTTGTCCTGCGTGGACATGGACGCTTGACATGGCGCTTAGTTGCGAATAATTCTCATTTGCAAATACGGCAAATGAGGTCCCCTCCATGCGCACTTCCCTGACCCTTGGCACCTGCCTCGCGCTGCTGGCATCACCCGCGGCAGCGGACACCGCGCCGCCGCTACAGGTGCTGGCCACCGTCGGCATGATCGCCGATGTGGCGATCAACGTGACCGGCGACTGTGCCGATGTGTCCGCCCTTATTGGCCCCGGCGTTGACCCGCATTACTACAGCGCCACGCCCTCGGATGTGCGCAGGCTGGAATCGGCGGAACTGGTTTTCTACGTCGACCCAGCGCTGGAGGAGCAGCTTGCGCGAGTGCTGGAACGCTTTGCGACACGGGTGCCGACCGTGGGTGTGCTGGCCGCGGCGCTGGAAGACGATGCGCTGCTCGATGATCCGGATGCACCGGG
>SKKS01000134.1 GCA_007123625.1 Paracoccaceae bacterium | reverse complement strand
CGGGCACCGCCCGGTCCGCGGGGCGCGCCGCCGCCCGGACTGCCCTAGACCCGCATCGGCATCACGACATAGATCGCCGTGGTGTCATTGCCCTCGCGCATCAGCGTCGGGTCGCCCGAGGAATTGAACAGGAATACCGCGTTTTCGCGATCCACCTGATTGGCGATCTCCAGCAGGTACTTGGCGTTGAAGCCGATCTCCAGCCGCTCATCGTTATAGGCCACGACCAGTTCCTCTTCGGCGGCGCCGCTGTCGGGCGCGTTTACCGACAGTACCAGCCGGTCATCCTCGATCGCCAGCTTCACCGCGCGCGACCGCTCCGACGATACGGTGGCCACGCGGTCCACGGCGCGGGCGAATTCGTTCGCGTCAACCTCCAGCCGCCGGGTGTTGCCGGTTGGGATAACGCGGGTGTAGTCTGGAAACGTCCCGTCGATCACCTTGGAGGTCAGCGAAATGTCGGGCGTGGCAAAGCGCAGCTTGGTTTCGGACACCGACACGGCAATGTCGGTGTCGTCGTCTTCCAGCAGCTTGCGCAATTCGCCCACGGTCTTGCGCGGGACGATCACGCCGGGCATGTCCGCGGCGCCTTCGGGCAGGGGGGTTTCGATCCGGGCCAGCCGGTGGCCGTCGGTCGCCACGCAGCGCAAGACGCGGCCACTTTCGCCATCGGCCACATGCATATAGACGCCGTTGAGGTAATAGCGCGTCTCTTCGGTCGAGATCGCGAACTTCGACTTCTCGAACAGGCGCTTCAGATCGCCAGCCTTGGCGGTGAAATTGCAACTGTATTCCGAGCTGGCCATGACCGGAAAATCTTCGCGCGGGAGGGTCGCGAGCGAAAAGCTCGACCGACCGGCGGTCACCGCCAGCCGTCCCGTGCGCGGATCGTCGGCCAGCCCCACCAGCGCGCCATCGGGCAACTTGCGCACGATCTCGTGCAGCATCACTGCCGAAACCGTGGTCGCGCCGGGGCGCTCCACCTGTGCGGGGGCGCGGTCCACAACCTCGATATCCAGATCCGTGGCACGCAGGCTGACGGTTTCGCCCTCGGCTTCGATCAGCACATTGGCGAGGATCGGAATGGTGTTGCGCCGCTCCACGACCGATTGCGCCTGGCTCACGGCCTTGAGCAGAACCCCGCGTTCGATGCTGATCTTCATGTCATCCAATCCCTTGCCGAACCCGCCCTGGTCCCGTGATATGCCCCCGGCGGGAGGCCAGAGCCTAGCGAAATTCCGCCCAGCGGCAAGCTGGTTTTACGTCTGGGCGTTGGGAAGGGTCAGCTTTGCAACAGGCGGCGCAGCAGATCCAGATCCTCAGCCAGTTGCCGGTCGCTGCCACGCAGCGAATCGATCTTGCGGACCCCGTGCATGATGGTTGTGTGGTCGCGCCCGCCGAACCGCCGCCCGATTTCCGGCAGCGACCGCGAGGTAAGTTCCTTGGACAGATACATCGCCACCTGGCGTGGGCGCGCGATGGTGCGCATCCGCTTCGGGCCGATGATGTCGGCCAGCCGCACATTGTAATGCTCGGCCACCTTGCGCTGGATTTCCTCGACCGTCACCCTCTGCTCCGAGGCGCGCAGGATATCGGCCAGGCATTCCTGGACCAGGTCCATGTCGATCGCGCGACCCACCAGGCTGGCGAAGGCAAAAAGCCGGGTCAGTGCGCCCTCAAGGACGCGAACATTGGTCGTGATCCGATGGGCCAGGAACTCCAGCACCCCGGACACAATGGTCATCTTGCCATAGGTGTCGGCGTACTGTTCGGCCTTCTGCTGCAGGATGCCCAGCCGCAGTTCATAGTCGGTTGGATGCAGGTCCACCACCAACCCGCATTGAAGGCGCGACCTGATCCTTTCCTCCATGTTCTGGATTTCACCCGGCGCACGGTCGGCGGAAATGACGATCTGGCGGTTCTGGTCGACCAGCGCATTGAAGGTATGGAAGAATTCTTCCTGCGTGCTTTCCTTGCCGGCAATGAACTGCACGTCGTCGACCATCAGCACATCGACCGACCGGAACAGGCCCTTGAAATCCATCACCTGCTTGTCGCGCAGGGCCTGTACGAAGCGGTACATGAACTGTTCGGCTGACAGGTACAGCACCCGCAGTTCCGGCTGTGCTGCCTGCAGCTCCCAGGCGATGGCGTGCATCAGGTGCGTCTTGCCCAGCCCCACCCCGCCATACAGAAACAGCGGGTTGAAGGTGACGGGACCCGCTTCAGCCACGCGCCGGGCGGCAGCATGGGCCAGGGCGTTGGGCTTGCCGACCACGAAATTGTCGAACCGGAACCGTCCGTCCAGCGGTGCGCCCGGCAGGTCGGGATCGCCGGTTGCAACCCGGGCCGGGGCGGGTTCGGGATCCGCCTTGCCGTTCGCCGGGCGACCCGGTGCCGGTGCTGCGCGCTCTGCGCCGCGGGAGGCCGAAATCTCGACCCGCTCGGCCGCCGCGCCGACATTGCCAAGCGCGCGCAGGATTCGGTCCGTGTAGTTGCGCTTTACCCAGTCGCCGACGAAGTTGGTGGGTGCGTGAAACCGCACCACCCCCGATTCGAGCCCTGCGAACTCAAGCTGTGAAATCCAGGTCCTGAAGTGGTTATCGCCGATCGACCTGCGAATTTCATCTGCTGCCTGTTCCCAGAGTGCGTTGTTCATGTCGATTCGATCCGCCTGCCACTTTTCGCCCACCACATCCTGCGACGGCCCTTGCAGGGACACGCCGCGCGCTTCGTTGTCCGGGCTGAGGCAAACGTCGCTTTCCCGCTGTCACGGCAATGGATGACAACGCGAATAAACAACGAAAAATTGCTCTCATTGGGCCCTGGCTGGCACCGGATATGTTCCGCCCAAGCGAATTGAACAATCTTCGGTGCATGCCCGTTTGGGAACGCAAACGCTCCGTACACGGGTTTCGCCAAGTCCCCCCAGGACGACGCGAGTCGCACACAGACGTTACCAATTGCCAGACATGCACCGCAACCGAACAACGGACTTGACTGGACCCCGGCGCAGGTCGAATCGCGCAAGGCGTGCTTTTCGGGATACATTATCCCACAGCGTGTGCAGCAGAACCGGGAGTTGAACCCCTTGCCACATTCAAAAACCCCGCCCTTGCGGACGGGGTTTGAATGGCAGATCCGGTCAGTCAAGATCAGTCTTCTGATTTCATTAATGTTTTCAGAACAAGACACTGATTCTTCCGGCCGGAATGCGACCTTTAGCTGGTGGCTTCTTCAGCTTCCAGCCGGGCGCGGTCCGCCGCGCCCTTGGCGCTTACATCGCGGTCCACAAATTCTATGATGGCCATCGGCGCCATGTCGCCATAGCGGAAACCCGCCTTGAGAACGCGCACATAGCCGCCCTGACGGTCAGCGAACCGAGGGCCGAGCACATCAAAAAGCTTGGCCACATGCATGTCCTGCTTCAACTGCGACGCGGCCTGCCGACGGGCGTGTAGGTCGCCGCGCTTGGCCAGGGTGATCAGCTTTTCGATGACGCGACGCAGGTCCTTGGCCTTGGGCAGGGTGGTCTTGATCTGCTCGTGTTCGATCAGCGACCCCGACATGTTGGCGAACATGGCCTTGCGGTGTTCATGGGTGCGGTTGAGTTTGCGATACCCGTGTCCGTGACGCATTTTTCTTCTCCTATATCCGTGTTTTGCTTTGTCTGGCGACAGGTGCGTGCCTGCCGCGCGCCTTGGGGCGGGATTGCCCGGGGTGGTCAACCGGGACAGGCGAT
>SKKS01000331.1 GCA_007123625.1 Paracoccaceae bacterium | reverse complement strand
TCGGTGACGCTTTCGCCCAGGGTGGGCACTCGGACTTCGGTGGACATGCGGATTACCCTTCGATCGTCAGCGCTTCGTTCACAAGCGCCTCTTGCTGTTTCTTGTGCTGGCTGGCCAGCCCTGTCGCGGGCGAGGCCGTGGCCGGGCGGCCGACATAGGCCGGGCGGCTGGACCCGCTTTCGATGCGGCTAAGGACCCATTCGATATTCGGCTCGATAAAGGTCCATGCGCCCTGGTTCTTTGGCTCCTCCTGACACCAGACGACATCGGCGTTGGGGAAGCGCTCAAGTTCCTTGAGCATCGACATGGCCGGGAACGGATAGAACTGTTCCACCCGCAGCAGATAGATGTCATCGATCCCACGCGCGTCGCGCTCCTCCAGCAGGTCGAAATAGACCTTGCCCGAGCAACAGACCACGCGCCGGACCTTGTCGTCGGATATCAGTTGCGTGTCGCTGTTGCCTTTCTGCGCATCATCCCACAGCACCCGGTGGAAGCTGGCGCCGTCGATGAAATCATCGGCCTGCGAGATGCAGAGCTTGTGGCGCAGCAGCGATTTGGGCGTCATCAGCACCAGCGGCTTGCGATAGCTGCGGTGGATCTGGCGGCGCAGGATGTGGAAATAGTTCGCAGGCGTCGTGCAGTTGGCGACGATCCAGTTGTCCTGCGCGCATTGCTGCAGGAAGCGTTCCAGCCGGGCGCTGGAGTGTTCCGGCCCCTGCCCTTCGAACCCGTGCGGCAGCAGCATCACAAGGCCAGACATGCGCAGCCACTTGCTTTCGCCCGAGCTGATGAACTGATCGAACATGATCTGCGCGCCGTTGGCGAAGTCGCCGAACTGCGCTTCCCACATCACCAGCGCGTTGGGTTCGGCAAGCGAAAACCCGTATTCGAAACCCAGCACCGCATATTCGCTGAGCATCGAGTCGATCACCTCATACCGCGACTGCCCCGACTTGATGTTGTTGAGCGGGTAATAGCGTTCTTCGGTTTCCTGGTCGATCAGCCCGGAATGGCGCTGGCTGAAGGTGCCGCGCGTGCTATCCTGTCCGGACAGCCGGACCGGATACCCCTCGACCAGAAGCGATCCGAAGGCCAGCGCTTCGGCGGTGGCCCAGTCGAAACCCTTGCCGGATGCGAACATCTCCTTCTTGGACTCCAGAAGCCGGGCCACCGTCCGATGGATGTTGAACCCCTCGGGATAGGTGGCCAGCGCGCGACCGACCTCATCCATGGTTTCACGCGAAATCCAGGTTTCGCCGCGCTGATACTCCTCGCCCTTGCGGTTCAGATGCGACCACCGCCCGTCCAGCCAGTCGGCCTTGTTCGGCTTGAAGGTCTTGCCGGTCTCGAATTCCTCGTTCAGGTGGGCCTGGAACGCGGCTTTCATGTCCTCGATCTCGCCCTCGGGGATCAGGCCATCCTCTACCAGACGTTCGGTATAAAGCTGCAGCGTGGTCTTGTGCTTCTTGATCCGGTTGTACATGGCTGGATTGGTGAACATCGGCTCATCGCCCTCGTTATGCCCGAAGCGGCGATAGCAGAAAACATCAAGCACCACGTCCTTGTTGAACATCTGCCGGAACTCGATCGCCACGCGCGCGGCGTGCACGACCGCTTCGGGGTCGTCGCCGTTCACATGGAAGATCGGCGCCTCGACCATCAGCGCGATATCCGTGGGATAGGGGCTGGAGCGGCTGAAATGCGGCGCGGTGGTGAACCCGATCTGGTTGTTGACCACGATATGAATCGTGCCGCCGGTACGGTGTCCGCGCAATCCCGACAACCCGAAGCCTTCGGCCACGACACCCTGCCCGGCAAAGGCCGCGTCGCCGTGCAACAGCACGCCCACAACTTGCTTGCGGTCGACATCGCCGATCTGGTCCTGCTTGGCGCGCACCTTGCCAAGCACGACGGGATTCACCGCCTCCAGATGCGAGGGGTTGGCCGTCAGCGACAGGTGCACCGAATTGCCGTCGAATTCACGGTCGGATGACGCGCCGAGATGGTATTTCACATCGCCCGAACCATCGACATCCTCGGGCTTGAAGCTTCCGCCCTGGAATTCGTTGAAGATGGCACGATAGGGTTTGCCCATAACATTGGCCAGCACCGACAACCGCCCGCGATGGGGCATGCCGATGGCGATTTCCTTCACGCCCAGCGCGCCACCGCGCTTGATGATCTGCTCCATCGCAGGGATTACCGCCTCGCCGCCGTCCAGACCGAATCGCTTGGTGCCCATGTACTTGACGTGCAGGAATTTCTCGAAGCCCTCGGCCTCGACCAGCTTGTTCAGGATCGCACGACGCCCACGTTTGGTGAACTGGATTTCCTTGCCATAGCCTTCGATCCTTTCCTTCAGCCACGACACCTGCTCGGGGTCCGAGATGTGCATGAACTGCAGCGCGAAGGTCCCGCAATAGGTGCGCTTGAGGATATCCACGATCTCGCGCATCGAGGCCACTTCCAGCCCCAGCACATTGTCGATGAAGATGGGTCGGTCCATGTCGGCCTCGGTGAAGCCATAGGACCTGGGATCAAGCTCCGGGTGCGGGGTCTCTTCAAGCATGCCCAGCGGATCGAGGTCGGCCACCAGATGGCCGCGAATGCGATAGGCGCGGATCACCATGAGCGCGCGCACCGAATCCAGCACCGCGCGGCGAACCTGATCCTCGGTCAGGGTCACGCCCTTTTCGGCGGCCTTGCCTTGCAGCTTTTCGGCCGCTGACTTGGCCTCGGGCGCGGCGGCGGCCTGCGGCCATTCGCCGGTCAGCGCGGCGGTCAGGTCGTCGCCCGGCGCGGGCGGCCAGTCACGGCGCGCCCAGCTTGGGCCACTGGCCTGCGCGCGCACGTCGTGGTCATCCTCGGCCAGCGTGCGAAAGAATTCGGCCCAGGCGGCATCGACCGAATTCGGATCTTCGGCAAAACGCGCATGCAGCTGGTCCACATACGCCGCGTTGGCGCCCTGCAGGAAGCTCGAGGCATGAAACTGGTCGTTGGGGCTGTGTTCGGTCATCTTTGCACCCTTGCAATGGGGGTAGGTTCCGGGGCTTCACGGTTACATAACAGGATCATCGGACGCGGGGTTCCGGGCCGAAGGCATTGGTGCCGCGCTGGCTGGGGCGGGACATCCACCACACGATGACGCAGCCTGCCAGCACCTGCGCGATGGCCGCAGTCGAAAGCGCCGCCGGGCTGAGCCCTGCACCCAAGCCCTGCCCCGGCGGTGGCGCCAGGATCGTGCCTTCGGGCAGGGCATGGCCGGGGGCCGAGCCGACAAGGAACCAGCTTGCCACGATCACGGCCACCGGGATCAGCAGGTACCAGCCCGGTCGCCCGGTGTCCTGAAGCCGACGCCAGCCGACGGCCAGGAACGGCACAAAGACAAGGATCTGAAAAAAGCGCACAACGCGCCCCGGCGCGCCGAAGATCATCGCCTCGATCACTCCCAGCACCACCGCACCGGCAAAGACGAAACCGAAGAACCACCAGTATTCGGGGCGCCGGGCCCGCCCGGAAAACGCAAATGCATTGACGAAGCCGTGCTTGACGGCGGCAACCGGACTCATCTCAATTCCTCCTCCCCAAAATATCCCCCAAGGGGGGCGCTAATGCTGGTTCCCGATGGCCTTGAGGACGGCTTCGCCGAGGGTTGCGGGGCTGTCTGCGACGGTGATGCCTGCGGCCTTCATCGCCTCGATCTTGTCGTCGGCGCCGCCCTTGCCGCCGGCGACGATGGCGC
>SKKS01000344.1 GCA_007123625.1 Paracoccaceae bacterium | reverse complement strand
TGTCCCTGTTTTTTAGCATAACCATAGTTGTTTTCCTTTTTAATCGGTTTACTCCGGAGGAACGTGTGCGCCCTGGACGCGAACGTCGGCACTTGCCTCGTCGTCGGCCACGGCGTAAATCGCATCCACGAAATTCTGCCCCGGCCGATTGACCAGGGCGAATATGGTGCCGTCCTCGACCTTCTGCCCGTCGGACTTGAGCAAGGCGGCGGTGATTTCCCGGGGGTCTCCGTCGTAGACGATAAACACGTCTCCGCCGATCGGCTGGATCGTGACGAAGGTCCGTTGGGAATTGGTCGGGGCCAGGAGGACCGGGGCCGCGTCGGTTACGTTGAAAGTTCTCATGGATCAGTATTCTAGGTCCATCGTCAAGAACAAGGGGCCGGGGGCGGTGCCTGAGCCTGAAATGCTCACCGCCAGCAGACTGCCCGACTCAATGGTTACGTCCAATGTTTCGGTAGTGAATTCAACCGTATCGGTCACTGTTATTGTAGCGATTTCTTCCGGAGTATCTAAGACACTGGACTGGATCGCTGACTTGTAGACCCTCACCGTAAAGTCATTGGCGCTAGCGTCGTTCGTCCTTATCAAGCTCAACTTGGTCAGAACCGATGGCTTCCCTATGTAGTGCCAACTTTGAATGGAGGAGTCATTGTCAACCCCACCGTCTGCCGTGCCGTTTGCCTTTAGGTATCGCAACGCAGTGAGTTCCGCGCTGTCGCCGCCCCAAGCAAGGCGCATGAGTGCCGAATTACGGAACCCGTAGCCCTCGATCAGCTCATGAGCGAGGTCGTTCACCCTGAAAATCCTGCGGAAAAACCCGCGTACTGTTGATACTAACATCTTGCTGCCTTTTTTTATTGTTGGAATATGCTGCTCGTTCCGTAGGTCCGCTCGAAGAATTGGAGGCGGGCCTCGTAATTCGTTCCGTACCAGTCCTCGAAGATCGTCGCCATAGTGAGCTTCTTCGCCTCGTTTATCAAGGGTAAATTATTCCCCGGAATCGTGTCCATGACCGCGTTGCTCATGCGGTAGGGATCGGCGGTCGCGGCCCCCGTGACCAGGTTCGCGGCCGAACTCACCGGAGGCGCGAGGCCCATGTCTCCCTCGGCCGCCCCATAGAGTTCCGGGAACACCCAAAGGGCTCCCGAATTGGACAGAATCCTGGCCATTCGCTGCGGGGTCATGTCCCCCACCGGATCGCGTCCGGCCAGGATGTCCTTGATGCCCAGGGCGGTGGCCGAACCCATAAGCAAAATGGGAACGAACTGCATCAGGGCGATCGTTCCCTGAGTCATGCCCATTGAGGAGAGCTCGCGAAGCCCGTCCTCTCCGTATCCGTTCAGCATTCTGCGGTATGTCTTGCGGCCCACCGCCAGTGGGAAATTCATGTACTTGGTGATGAAGCGAACGGCCTCCCCGGCCACGGTTCCGGCTTGCAGGCCCAGGTGCAAATAGGCCGACTCCGTGACCGTGGGCTCCAGGATTCCGAAACGCATGGCTTCATCCAGAAAGTTGCCGTATTTTCGGCGAAGGTCCAGGTCGGCGATGTCCGATTTCACGATCCTCGGCCCGTCCAGCCAGCTCGCTTCGTCGGCGGTCGTCTTGCGGTTGGTGCCAAACGGGTACTCCTTCGCCGTTTCGGCCATGGCGCGGAACTCCTCGGGCGAAATATCGAACCGCTCCAGGGCGTTTACGAATTGGGCCGGGAGCTCCTTCCCCTCCTTCACCCGGATCGCCATATCCCCGAACCAACGCTGGGTGACGTCCACCGTCGCCTGCTGGCCGATCGTGTTCCAGGCGTTCATGCCCTGCGCGTCGAAGAAACGGGCGTGGCCGCGTGAGATCAGGTCGCTGCCTTCGGTGATCTCTCCTCCCACCCGGCGCGATCCGGCGTTTAGGAAAGCGTCCAGTCCGGCCGCATGGCCCATCAACATGGCGTCGGCGTCCAGGTTATCCAGGCGCGCCTTGCGCCGGGCGGCCGCCGCAGTGGCCCGGGACAGGTTGGAGTAGGCGTCCATCAGGGGCATACCCATGAAGCGAAGCTGGTCGGCCATGTGCATGGGGTCCATGGAAAAAGCGGTTATTGTCGACTGGCCCAACACTCCCATATCGGCCATTTGCCGCAAGGTCTTGCCGTATTTGCCCAGGGCCGCGTTTTCGGGGCGATCCACCGAGCCGGTGAGCTTGTCGAAGATCCACTTGAACCGGGTGGAGCCGGTGGGATCGATTATCTTCTCGAAGAAACGCAGGTTCTCGGTCTGGGCCTGTCGCCCATCCAGGGTATTGATCATGTCCCTGCGGAAGCGGCCCAAGTCCGGGGCGACCGTCCTCATCATGCTGGCCAGCTCGGCTTTACGGGCGATTTGGCCGATGATCGCCTGACCCGTGTTCCCGGAGCCGTACTTCATGTCCATCTCGAAGGCCCGGCCGGGCTTGAAGAGCAAGGTGCGGTTTTGCTCCATCTGGCGGGCGATGTTCCCTCCCATGATCTCGGAGTCCAAGTTGTCGCGCTCTCTCCAGTGCCCTTCGGAGATGTCCTCGTAGACCGATCGCAGGTACGCTTCCTTATTGGAGAAGCGCACCCGGCCGCTTTTGGAATCGAACGTCCCCAGTCTGCCGTTGTGCTCGACCATGCGGTCCCAGTCCAGGGCCTCCATCATCTCGTTCTTCCAGGTCTCGAAATCGACGGCCTTCACCCGGCCCCGGTCCCAGCTCTGGGAGAAGGCGAAGTCCGGGAGATAGCCCATATTGGAGCCCTGGGCGGTCATCTCCCCGTGGAGATTGTCCCAGATGAGTCTCAAGGCTTCCCCGACCTCCCGGGCGCGGGGGTCGGCGGTTTGCCCGGTTTCCATGAATTCGATCACTCCGCGAGTGAAGTCCTTGTTCTGGCGGAACTCGGTCCAGGCGTCGTTCTTTTGCAGTACGGCGATGAAGGCGCTCGAATAATCGACAAGCGCCTGCCGGTTGGAAGTGAAGACGTTGTTGCCCAGGCCCTTCATTCCCTTGACCCTGGGCCGGAAGGCCCCGTCCAGCTTGGAGTGGACGGCGCTGATCCCCCCTTTGGAGAGGAGTCGCTTCCAGTGCCACATCCCGGAGAACTGGTTCATGGCGGCCAGTTGGCTCGTGCCCAGTTCCCGGGCCATGCGGGCGTGGAACTCGTTGCCCATGGCCTCGACATCGCCCCGGTGGCGGGTGTGCAGGGCTCGAAGGTCGTAGAAAAGCCTCTCCAAATCGGCGTCGTCGAGGGCCTTGAAAGGTTCGCCCTCCTCGGGCACCCGCATGATGCCTCCTTCTTTCTTGGCCTTCTCGGCGGCCTTCTCCCGGCGCATCCGGTTGTATTGGGAGTTGAGATCCCTGCGAAAGTGGTTGTTGACGATCGTGCGGAAGGCGTCGAAGGAAATGTCCCCCGTCGATCCCATCATCTCGGTCTCGATGGCCATGTCGCCCAGCCGGTGGTAGTTGAAGGCGCGGTGGTAGCGCCCGTTCAACTGAACGATCAGGTCCTGGTGGGACTTGGTGGCCATGTTGATCGGCAACTCCGGGGTGGCTTTCTCCACCCCGTGGCGGGTCAACCCGTACAAGGCGAACGGCGATATGGAGCTGCTCCTTATCCTGGATTCCGATACCGTGATGGGATCGAAACCGGCGGCCGCTTTCGCGCGTTCCTTGAGCTCTTTGACCCTGGCGGCGGCCTGTTTTATGGGCCGGGAGTTGTTGGTCCTCTCGTATTCGAGGATCTCGTT
>SKKS01000014.1 GCA_007123625.1 Paracoccaceae bacterium | reverse complement strand
TGAAGTTTCCACCTTCTACTGAAGCGGCGGCTGCAATCCCTTTCCAAGCCTCGTGTAACTCGTCCAATCTTGCGAGAACCCTGTCGCGCTCGGCGTCTGCAAGTCCTGCAATTTCCAACTTTTCGATCAGCACGTCGCGAAACCGTGTAATTGCGGTTCCGTAGTCAGAAACCTCTGAGGCAGCCGATGAGGGCGTCATTCCTTCTTCGACATGTCTGGCGGCGGAAATGAGCGTGGCTGCCAACGCACGGTCAAGCGCGCGGGGGGCGAATGGAGTAACACTCGTGGCCTCGACGCTTCGATAGAAGCTCGAGTGAAATGCCCTGAACTGCTCGTAATGCGCCCGGTCACGCGGCTTATGCAAATTTAGCAAAGTCGCGACAAGTCCGGGCTTTCCACGTGATCGGCCGACGCGGCTGGTAGCCTGAATGTATTCCGATGTCGTTTTTGGCTGACCTTGGACCAACATTAGGCCGAGCCGTCCGATATCGAGGCCGACTGAGATCATATTGGTCGCCAGCGCGACGTGTGTCGCTTCCTTTTGCAGGGCTGGAAGGCCCAGAGACCTGCGGGCGGCGGCTACCGCATCAGTCGAGACCCGTGAGGTAAGTTCCTGAGTCTCGTTCAAGTCCCGATTAACGAAGGGCGCGCCTGACGGCTCTTTCCGCCGCCGGTCGTCTCCGTATTTCGCGAGGTTTCGGCGCACCTCGTCATCCACGATCCGGCGCGCCCCGCCGAGCTCTCGCAGCGCATTAAAGTAGCACAGAGCCGTAAGATAGGGATCCGAGGGGTCGTCCGATTTGCCGGGTGAGGAGAGCGCGGCCGCACCGGCGAGCAGTGTCTGCAGAGTGCGCAGAAATACTCGCTTCGGTCCCTGGCCCGGTCCGCCAATGCCAACGTAGAGACGCCCGGGCTGTGCGTCCTCCGTTCGGGCAAAGAAGCTGTCATGCCGGGAGGGTCCGGGCGGAGGAAAGATATCGGTGCGGACACGGCCGAACAGCGCCCTGATCTGCGTTTCGGCGCGCCGCACGGTCGCTGTCGATGCGACAATCTTCGGACCAACACGTCGCCCGTTGAGAATGCGCGACGACAGCAGGTCGAATGCCGTCTCATAGAGGCCTGCGACCGTGCCTAACGGGCCAGAAATCAAGTGAAGTTCGTCCTGAATGATGAGATCGATTGCCGGCAGGGCCCGGCCAGCCTCATCGGGATCGATAGGCATCCCCTCACGGGGATCAGCCGGACCATAGAAGCCAGAAGCGTCCCGACGTGTGACGTGGCCAAAGAAGGCACCTGCTCGCTTTTGCCAGGCGACGTTGGCGAACTTGTCGACCGTCGCGATCATGAATGCGGGCAGGCGGCGATAAATCTCTTCGTCGACGGCGACGATCGGCAGGCGCTGGCTGGAAAAGGCGCAATCGATATTCTGGCAATGGACATCCAGCCGTTGCGGCTGACTCGTGGTTGGCGAGATCGTAAAACTCTCATGGGTCAGCGCATGACCGCACCAGGGGCAGTCCTTCAACGGCAGGGGAGCAGGATTGCGCTTCGGTTCCGCTTTATGGCGTTTAAGCCAATGGACAAGGGTCCCCTCTCCGGTGTTCCCTTTGCCGCCGAGCTGGTTCGGCGTCGCGGCACGGCCAACCCAGAGACCGATCTCGATAGGCCACTCCGTGCCCATGTCGGTGCGGGACTGCCGTTCCAGTTCCAGCGCGCACACTAAGCCAGCAGCACGGCCCAGCTGGTCCAGCGTCAACAGACGCAACGTATAGCGCATCACCACGCTGAGGCCCGCGCCGCAATCGCCGTTTTCCAGCCGTCTCCGCGCGATGGCAAAAGCAGCGAGGCCAAGATAGGCCTCGGTCTTGCCGCCCCCGGTAGGGAAGAACAGCAGATCCACTGTTGCCCGATCCTCGTGGACAGGATCCGCCAGCCCTTCGAGGTTCAACAAGATGAATGCGAGCTGGAACAGACGCCATTCCGGCGCGGGCACTGCATCAGGAGACAGCTTGCGCAACGCCGCTTCGCGCTGGCGGTTTGATCGGGCGACGGCCCGGTTCATCACAGCAAAAGCAGTGCGGGCGCGCCGATCGCCACGCAACCGCCGTATGCCGTCGGCGATCCGCGCCTGTGCAACGTCAATACCCGTCAGACAGGTTCTGGCCGTCTCATGTCGCCTTGCGGGAAGCGTTCCGATTGTGCCCGCTTGCGTGACAGCCCAGTCTGCATAGGCTCGGGGTAGGCCAACCAAAAGGGCGTGCAACACATCCCCGTCTGCTGTGTCCGCTGCTACGGCAAGGGCTTCCATCCCGCGTTCCACGCCAGCGCAATCAATGTCGGCGCGCATGCCACGCACCTCTGCCGCAGGCAGGGGATCGGTCCAGACCGATCCACCATTGTCCGCCCAGCCTGCCGAGGTGTTGTGGCCCGCAGCATAAGCCCATTCTTCGTGGTAATGCAGATCGGCCAGCCGGTCATCGGCATCGTCTGATCCATAGCGCGACAAGTCCTGAACAGGGGCGAAACCGCCTGCACACTCAAGCGCCAGCCGCACCTGATGGGCGTTGGCCACATCCGCGAATTTACGGGCCACACGAAAGCGGCGATTGACCACAAACACCGTCACGGCGCGCAGACGCCGGGTGGTCCCGTCTGGCTGCGGCTGATCAAGCAGGGGCCGCACGCGCACATGCAGTTCCAGCGCATCCGCAACCGTGCGACCGGGGGTGCGGCTGCCGGGCACCACCACGTCGAACTCGGGCCGATCCAGCGTCAGGGTCAGCGTTTCATCATGCGGCACGCGGTGCCATTCGCGGTCGCTTGCCCGCCCTGCTTGCGCCAATTCGCCGGGTTCCAGTTCATTTGCCCGCTCGGGCAGGAACAGGGCCTCGGCCAAAGGGGGCTGCGGGCGATAATCGCCCCATGTCACTCGGGCGGTGATTGCGGTCACGCCGTCAGGCACCAGCACCGTCAACCCCAACGAGGATGGCAGGAAGGTACGGCGCGGGGGTTCGGCCGGCGCGTCATCTTCGCGGCCCGAAGCAGAGGCGTCCTGCACAAAGTCTTCGGTGCCGCGCAGGCCTTCCAAACCCGCTTCGCCAGCCTCATCATCCGCCGCGTCGCGGGCGGTCTGGTCTGGCAGATCGATCTGCGGAGCATCCTTATGCGGGGCAAGATAGCCCGTCAGATACCATGTTGACGGTGCGGATCCTGTCAGCACCTCACGGGCAAGGTCGGGGTCAAGATCGGGATGCGGGCCGATCAGATCGCGGCGCAGCAGATCGACAAGACGATCCCGCGTCTCGGCCGAGGTGGTGGGCGGGGGCATTGCGGCCATGCGGTCTTGCGGGGTGCTGTCTGGCGATTGTTTTTGTTGATCGGTCATTCGGCGGCATCCTCTGAAGTGTCGGCTGCCGTGTCGGGGGCGTCGCCATAGGTCGGGTCGGGGTGCCCTGCGGCGCGGGTGGCGTTCAGGGCAAGCAGGCGGGCAAGCACGACATCGCGCGCGGCTTGAGGCCAGAACAGGCGGCCTTGATAGGTGTGATCATCTTCGGGCGCACCGGCGCGGGCGCCCCGGCCATTTTCATCGGGTGGTTTGGCAAGGAAGACGGGGGTAAGCGTGGCAGCCAGATCATGCCAACCATAGGCACGCAGCACGGCGCGGTCCATGTCGGCGTGCAGGTTACGCAGTTCGGTCAACCCGTTTGACGCGCGGGTGGTGGCATCATGAAAGTCGTTATAGGTCT
>SKKS01000367.1 GCA_007123625.1 Paracoccaceae bacterium | reverse complement strand
TTCGGGCTGGCCTGCACCGCGCGGTATTACGAGGATATGGGCTATCCCGGCCATGTAAACTGCTCGGACAACATCACCCGTGATCTGGCGCGCTGGAATGTGCGCCCGCGCAAGGGGTGGCCCGCGATCAACTTCTTCTTCAACACCATGCTCGATGCCTCGAACGCCATCGGCATGGATGACCCGTGGTCGCGGCCGGGTGACTATGTGATGTTGCAGGCGCTGACGGACCTTGTCTGCGTCTCGACCGCCTGTCCGTGCGACATCGACCCCGCCAATGGCTGGAACCCCACCGACATTCAGGTGCGGGTCTATGACCAAGGGCAGGATTTCAGACCATCGAAAGGGTATCGCATGAGTGCCGACAGCCCCGTACAACCGACCCGCGAGACCGGCTTTCACGCATGTTTCACGCGGCATACGCGCAATTTCGTCGAATACAACGGCTTTTGGCTGGCACAGGACATGACCGGCCACGGCGCGATTGCCGAATACTGGGCCTGCCGCGAACGCGCGGTGGTGATGGACCTGTCGCCGTTGCGCAAGTTCGAGGTGCTGGGCCCCGATGCCGAAGCGCTGTTGCAATACTGCCTGACCCGCGACATGCGCAAGCTGTCGGTCGGGCAATGCGCCTATACCGCTGTGTGCCATGACCACGGCGGGATGATGGACGACGGCATTGTCTATCGGCTGGGGGATTCCAATTTCCGCTGGGTGGGCGGCGCCGATGCCTCGGGGCTGCATCTGCGCGAGGTGGCGCAGGCAAAGGGCCTGAACGTGCATGTGCGCAGCGCCACCGACCACCTGTGCAACATCGCCGTGCAGGGGCCGAAATCGCGCGATATCCTGCGCGACATTATCTGGACCCCGCCAACGCAGCCTTCGGTCGATGAGTTGGGCGTGTTCCGCTTCGCCATCGGGCGGATCGGGGCCTATGACGGGGCGCCGCTGGTGCTCAGCCGTACGGGGTACACCGGCGAATTGGGGTTCGAGATTTTTTGCGCGCCAAAGGATGCGGAAACGGTGTTCGATGCCGTCTGGCAGGCGGGGCAGCCGCACGGGATGCTCCCCTTTGGCCTCGGTGCGCTGGACATGGTGCGGATCGAGGCCGGGCTTGTCTTCGCGGGCATGGAATTCTGCGACCAGACCGACCCGTTCGAGGCCGGGATCGGGTTCACCGTGCCGCTGAAATCCAAGACCGACGACTTCATCGGCCGCACAGCGCTGGAACGGCGCAAGGCCAACCCGGTGCGCAAGCTGGTGGGGCTGGACATTGACGGCGGGATTGTGCCTGCATCGGGCGAAAGTATCCGGCTGGGCCGCGCGCAGGTGGGGGAAATCACCTCGGCCATGCGCTCGCCCATCCTGGGGCGGGTGATCGCGCTGGCGCGGGTGGATGTGACGCATGCCGAGATCGGCACCGAACTGGATGTGGGGCAACTGGACGGCCAGCAGAAACGCCTGTCGGCGCGGGTGGTGCGCACCCCGCATTTCGACCCCACCAAGGAACGGGTCAAGGGCAACTATGACTAAGCCGCAAGCGCGCGTCGGCACGAAGGGCACAAGGGCATGAAACCGCAGCGGGACTTTGACGGAACGCAGGTCCGGACACCGCGCCGGATTGCGCTGCTGATCCTGCCGGGGTTTCCCATGGGGTGCCTGTCGTCAGCGATCGAGCCGCTGCGCGCCGCCAACCAGATTTCGGATACCGAGACCTATCGCTGGCAGGTGGTCACCGAAACCGGCGACGCGGTGATGTCCAGCGCCGGGATCGCCTTTGCCGCCGATTGTACGCTCGATGCGCTGGAACGCCCCGATGCGCTTTATGTCATCTCCAGCCCGCAGGCCGACATGGCGGACCCGCGCCGCACGCTGGGCGCCTTGCGGCGGCTGGCGCGGCTGGGTGTGGTGGTCGGCGCCTTCAGCGGGGGGGTCTTCCCGCTGGGGCGGGCGGGGTTGCTGGACGGACACCGGGTGTCGGTGCACTGGTGCTATGATGCTGCGTTCCGGGCCGAATTCCCGCTGGCAATCCCCGGCGACGCGGTCATGACCATCGACCGGCGGCGCGAAACGGCATCGGGGGCAAACGCCGTCTTCGACCTGATGCTGCGGCGGATCGGGGCGGAAATGGACAGCCGCGTCATGACCGAGGTCGCCTGCTGGTTCCAGCATC
Organism: Paracoccaceae bacterium; assembly: GCA_007123625.1. Classification (GTDB taxonomy): domain Bacteria; phylum Pseudomonadota; class Alphaproteobacteria; order Rhodobacterales; family Rhodobacteraceae; genus Rhabdonatronobacter. Next base: position 1,573 of record SKKS01000367.1, on the reverse strand, counting down.
CGATGGTGCGCTCCGAGGCTGTAAGCCAGCGTCGCCCTTCGGCCAACGGGGCCTCGGCCAGCGACATGCTGCCCGCCGCCGTCAGCCGCGCCATCGCCATTTTCAGTGCGCATATCGACGATCCGGTGCTGATCGGCGATGTGGCCCGTCAGGTGGCAGTGTCGGACCGCCAGCTTGAACGCGCCTTCAAGGCGGCGACAGGGCTGGGCCCGCTGGCCTATTACCGGCGGATGCGCCTGAACGAGGCGCGGCAGATGGTGCTTTACTCCAGCGACAGCCTGCGCGAGGTGGCGGCAGCGGTTGGCTATTCCTCGGCGGCGCGAATGACGCGGCATTACCGCGACGCCTTTGGCCGTACCCCGCGCGAGGACCGCGAGGGCCTCGACCTGTTTCGCGTGCGCCAGCCCGTGCGCGCGTGACGGCTGCTGCTGACGGCTGCGCGTCGGTTTCTGTCGGAAACGGCACTCGTTCGGCGAACGGTCCCGGTGTCAGATGAACCTGGCGATGCGGGAATGGAGGACCAGATGAAAACCCATGCACAGGCCGTTGTCATCGGGGGCGGGGTGATCGGGTGTTCGATCCTCTACCATCTGGCCAAGCTGGGCTGGACCGATGTGGTGCTGGTGGAACGTGACGAGCTGACTTCAGGCTCCACCTGGCACGCGGCGGCGAACCTGCACGGGCTGCATGACAACACCAACATCTCGCGCATGCAGCACTACACCATGAACCTCTACAAGGAGTTGGAGGCCGAGACGGGGCAGGGCTGCGGGGTGTTCCAGCCCGGCTCGCTCTATTTGGCGCAGACCGAGGCCCGCGAACACCAGTTGCGCCTTCAGGAGGCCAAGGGCCGCCGCTACGGGATCGATTTTCACGAGGTCAGCCGCGCCGAGGCCGAACGCCTGCATCCGCTGGTGGATTTCACCGGCATCCGCTGCATCATGTTCGAACCCGGCGGCGGCAATGTGGACCCTTCGGGCGTGACTGCCGCCTATGCCGCCGGCGCCCGGGCGCGCGGGGCCGAGATTTACCGCTTCACCCCCGTGACCGGCCTGCGCCAGGAACGGAGCGGCACCTGGATCGTGGAAACGTCCAAGGGCGAGATCCGCACGCCGTGGGTGGTCAACGCGGCGGGGCTTTGGGGGCGCGAACTGGCGCGCATGGCGGGGTTCGAGTTGCCGTTGCAGCCGACCGAGCACCAGTATTTCGTCACCGAAACCATCCCCGAGATCGACGCGCTGGACCGCCGCCTGCCGTCGGTGGCCGACCGTGACGGCGAATATTACCTGCGGCAGGAGGGCAAGGGCCTGCTGATCGGCGCGTATGAGCGTGACATGCGCTTCTGGGCCGAGGACGGCACGCCGCCGGACTTCGGGCACGAGCTGTTCGCCGATGATCTGGAACGGATCGAGGAAAACATGCTGCGCGCCATGGACCGGGTGCCGGTGGCGGCGACGGCGGGGGTCAAGCGGGTCATCAACGGGCCGATGATCTGGTCGCCCGATGCCGCCGCGCTGTTCGGCCCGGTGCCGGAACTGAAGGGCTATTTCTGCTGCGCGGGGCTGATTCCCGG
>SKKS01000016.1 GCA_007123625.1 Paracoccaceae bacterium | reverse complement strand
TGTTGCGGGCCTGGATCGGTGTGGACTGGACGTTCTCGTCAAACAGCATGATCTTGCCCGATGTCGCGATTTCCAACCCCATCAGGACCTTGGCGAAGGTCGATTTGCCGCAACCGGATTCGCCCACGATGGCCAGCGTCTCGCCTTCGCGCGCATCGAAGCTGAGCGTCTCGTTGGCCTTGACCACCTTGGTGTCGCCGCCCGAAAACAGGCTGGAAGCCGCGACCTCGTAGTATTTGCGCACGTCGTCCATGCGCAGGACCACGTCGCCGATCTTTGTGACCGGCACGTCCTTGTCGGAACTCCAGGCGGCGTCCCAATCGATGTCATCGACTCGCAGGCAGCGGCTTTCGTGGCGGTTGTCGCTGTCGATGGCGGCCATGGGAATCGCGCGCGCGTCGCACAGACCCTTGCTGAAATAGTCGCAGCGCGGGCCGAAGTTGCAGCCCGGCGGGCGTTCATGCGGCAGCGGAAAATTGCCCGGAATGGCGCGCAGCGGGCGCGAGGACTTGTCGGCGCTGGGCAGCGGGATCGCGCGGAAAAGCGCCTGCGTGTAGGGGTGGCGCATGCGGTTGAACACGTCGCGGATGTTGCCGGTTTCGACCGCCTCGCCGGAATACATGACGCACAGCCGGTTGCAGGTCTCCATCACCAGCCCAAGGTTGTGGCTGATGAACAACATCGAAGTGCCGTACTTGCGCCCCAGTTCCTTGACCAGATCGACGATCCCCGCCTCGACCGTCACATCCAGCGCGGTGGTGGGTTCGTCCAGGATCAGCAGCGCGGGGTTCGCCATCAGTGCCATCGCGATCACGATCCGCTGCTGCTGACCGCCCGAAAGTTGGTGCGGATAGGCATCAAGGATGCGGTCGGGATCCGGCAGGCGTACATCGGCGACAAGCTGGCGTGCGCGTGCGCGGGCCGCATCGGCGGACATGCGCGCGTGGATCATCGGCACTTCCATCAACTGGCGCCCGACCTTCATGGCCGGGTTCAGGCTGGCCATGGGCTCCTGATAGATCATGGCGATTTCCGAGCCCCGGATCTTGCCCAGCTCGGCCGCTGACATGGCGTTCAGGTCGCGGCCCTTGAACTTGATCGACCCGCCGACGATCCGGCCATTGACGCCCAGATCCTGCATCACGCCCAGCGCGACGGTGGATTTTCCGCACCCGGATTCGCCCACCAGGCCCATCGCCTCGCCCGGCATGACGGTGCAGGAGAAATCCATCACCGCCGGGATTTCGCCCCGCCGCGTGAAGAACGAGATCGACAGGTTGTCGATCTCCAGAATCGGAGCGGCAGGATCGGATTCGGTCATGGCAGGCTCCGTGCATGAGGAGGGCGGCGGCGGGACGGTGGCGGGCGGAAATGGAACCCGACACCGTGTTCGGGGTTGATGATGCAAACACAACTCATGAAGGAAATATACCCATGCCTATCATCCTGTGGTTCCTGGGCGTTCCGTTGTCGCTGGTCATTCTGCTGATGCTGTTTGGCGTTCTGTGACGCAGACCCGTTTGTGAATTCCGATGCTTCGGGCGGCGCAGAACCCTGCGCCGCCCGCTTCATTTCAAGGTTTCCCTGCGCTTTCATCGCGGATCAATCCTTCAGGCTTTCTTCGCGCAGACCATCGGCCAGCAGGTTCAGGCCAAGGACCAGCGACATCAGCGCCAGCGCAGGCGCAAGGGCGGCGTGCGGATAGATCGTCAGCAACCGGCGCCCTTGGTTGATGGTGGACCCCCAGTCAGGGCTTTCCGGCGCCACGCCAAGGCCAAAGAACCCCAGCGTGCCCAGAAGGATCGTCGTATACCCGATGCGCAGGCAGAAATCGACGATCAGCGGCCCGCGTGCATTGGGCAGGATCTCCCACAGCATGATGTACCACGGTCCTTCGCCCCGCGTCTGGGCGGCGGCGACGTAGTCGCGGGTCTTGATGTCCAGCGTGATGCCGCGCACAATCCGGAAAACGGTCGGCGCGTTGACGAAGACCACCGCAACAAAGACGTTCAGCAGGTTGGGCGACATTCCCCACACGCCCAGCGGGTCGGCATTGAACGCCAACCCCGCCCACGCCCAGAGCCCCACAACCAGCACCACCCCGACATACAGATTGCGCTTTGCAGGTTGCGTGAAGAAGCGTGCGTTCAGCAGCACGGTGAAAAACAGCACCGGCATCAGGAACAGCACCCCCGCCATGACCCGCGGGATCGGCGTTTGCTGGATTTCGGGCGCGACCAGCAGGAAGAACAGCAAGATCACCGGAAACGCCAGCACCAAGTTGGCCACAAAGGTCAGCCCGGTGTCCAGCCGCCCGCCGATATAGCCCGCAGGCAGGCCCAGCGAAATGCCGATCATGAAGGAAATCATTGCCGCAAAGGGGGCGATGCGCAGGACCTCGCGCGCGCCCATGACCATGCGCGAGAACACGTCCCGCGCCAGTGCATCGCCGCCAAGCAGGAAGTATTCGTAGCGTCCGGCTGGGTCGCGCAGGGGGCTGCCGGGGGTCGCGTTGCGCATGCCACTGAATTGCGCCAGCGGGTCGTGGGTGATGATCATATCGGCAAAAAGCGCCGCGAACACCCAGAACAGGACCATCGCAAACCCGATCATGCCCACGGTCGAATCGAACAGCTTGCCATACAGGCCCAGCCGCCGCTTCATGGGGATCGATACCGCGAACACCGCCACCAGCGCGGCCCAGACCGGCCAGAGCTGCACGCCAAGGCGCCCGAGGATGTCGAACCAGCCGATGGGGTCTGTCATCGCGCGCCCTCCTTATGTCACGCGGATGCGCGGATTGAGCCAGACATAGCCGATGTCCGAGATCAGCTGCGTGATCAGCACCACCAGCACCGCCACCACCGACGCCGCCAGTAGCAGTTCGATGTCGTTGTTGGCTGCGGCCTCGAACAGGGTCCAGCCGAAGCCGGGATAGCTGAACAGCACCTCGACAATCACCACCCCGTTCAGAAGCCACGGGATCTGCAGCATGATGACCGTGAATGGGGCGATCAGCGCGTTGCGCAGCGCGTGGCGCAGGACGATGTTGGGAAAGCTCACACCCTTGAGCCGCGCGGTACGGATGTATTGCTGGGTCATCACCTCGGTCATCGATGCCCGTGTGATCCGCGCCACATACCCCATGCCATAAAGCGCAATCGTCATGACCGGCAGCGCGAAGTTCCAGAAGGTGATCTTTTCCATCGCCGACCGCGCGTTGCCCTGAAACAGCACCGGTCCGTCGATCCAGCCCCAACTGACCAGCAGCGGAGACAGCCCCACGGTACTCGACGCCAGCAGCGCGATGAACACCACGCCCGAGACATATTCCGGCGTCGCGGTCGAAGCGATGGCAAAGGTCGACAGCGTCCGGTCGGTCCGCGACCCCTCGCGCATGCCCGCCAGCACACCGACGACAAGCGCCATGGGAACCATCACCACCAGCACCCACGCCATCAGGATGCCCGTCGCCCCCAGACGCGCGCCGATCACCTCGGACACCGGCGCCCGGAACCGTGTGGAATTGCCCCAATACCCTTGCAGCATCCCGCAGCGGGTCGGGGCCGTGCCCGGTTCGGTGGCGCCGCTCAGCCGGTAGCAGCGCCCGGTGACGCTGCCGTCGGCGTCGGTCCGGGTCCAGCCCGGGGCCACGCCGATCCATTCGCCATAGCGGACCAGCATCGGCTGGTCATAGCCGTTGCGCTCCAGCCAGCTTGCAACCTCGGCATCCGATATGCGCGACCCCGCCTGCG
>SKKS01000275.1 GCA_007123625.1 Paracoccaceae bacterium | reverse complement strand
CTCGAATCCATCGTCCGCCCGCCCTATTTCGTGCCCGAAACCACGCCGCTGGACGAACAGATGCGCCATTTCCTGCAGCGGCGGAACCATTTCGCGCTGGTGGTGGATGAATACGGCGCACTGCACGGGCTGATCACGCTCGAGGACATCCTCGAGGAAATCGTGGGCGAGATCGAGGACGAGTACGACACCGCAGACGCGACCCCGATGTTCAAGGTCGAGGGCGGCGAGGTGCTGGTGGACGGAGTCATGACCATCCGCGACCTGAACCGCGCCATGGACTGGCAACTGCCCGATGACGAGGCGATCACCATCGCCGGGCTGGTGATCCACGAGGCACAGCAGATCCCGCAGCAGGGTCAGGTGTTCGGGTTTCACGGCTTCCGCTTCGAGGTGGTCGAGCGGGTGGAAAACCGCCTGACACGGCTGCGCATCCGTCCCTTGTGACCCGGCATTTGTCCTGCCATTCCCGCCCTGGACCATTCAAACCAAGGAGCCTTTGCGCGTGTCGCACAGCCTAGCCATCGCCACACTGAGCCACCGGCCCGACATCCTGGACGCGAACCTGAAGCGGTCCCCCTGCATCGCCGACGGGTCGGTGCCGCTGTCGGTGATCCCCGACGCCGCAAGTGCTTCATCGGGCAACAACCGCGCGCTCGATGCGGCGGGCGCAAATGGGGCCGACGTGGTGGTGCTGGCGCATCATGACGTCTACCTGCCGCTGGGCTGGGACGCGCTGTTGCGTGCCCGCATTGCCGAAGTCGCGGCGCTTGACCCCGACTGGGGGCTGATCGGCGCCTATGGCAACGCGATGACCGCGCAGGGCGATGTGCCGCAGGGGCATGGGCCGGTGTGGTCATCCTCGCTCAGCAGCATCATCGGGCGCATGGCGCTGACCCCCCTGCCCGCGCTGGGCTATGACGAGTTGCTGCTGGTGGTGCGCCGCGCGTCGGGGTTGCGGTTCGACGAAACGCTCCCGGGGTTTCACCTGTGGGCGACCGACATGGCCACGCAGGCGCGTGCGGGCGGGATCGGTGCGTGGCAGACGGCGTTGCCGCTGGTGCACAACGACGCCTTCCACGAAGGGCTGGACGCCAGTTTCGCCGCTGCCTACCAGCACCTGCGGGCGAAATGGCACGACCGGCTGCCACTTTACAGCCCGATGATCACCCTGACCCGTTCACGGCTGACGCTTGCCCGCTGGAACTGGCGCAACCGGCGCTCGAAGGACTGGCGCAAGGCGCTGGCCACCAGTCCCGATGCGCTGGACCCGGCGGCGGTGGCCCGGCGCTGCGGCTGGGCCGACCTGCGCCCTGCGACGTAACGTCCTGCCTGCGCGGTCGGCCCGTCGCCCCCACGTCATGCCGACGATGCTCTTGACGCAATGGCGCCGTGGCGACAAAGCTGTGGTACTTCGGGAGGCAGGCAGGTCAACTGCAGGGGAGGAATGGCGCATGACGTCGTCAGGCACGCATGCTCGTCCATGGCTGAAGGCCTATGGCGACGACATCGAAACCGAATTGCCCGCGCCGCGCCATGCCAGCCTTGCCGAGATGGCTCACACCGCCTGCGACCGCTTTGCCGAGCGCACCGCATTCACCTGTGTGGTGCCCAACGGCATGAATGGCTCGCTCTCCTACGCGCAGGTCGGTGCCATGTCGGACGCCTTCGCGGCGTTCCTGCGCATCGATTGCGACCTTGATCCGGGCGACCGCGTCGCGGTGCAGCTGCCGAACTCCCTGCCCTATCCGGTGGTGGTGCTGGGCGTGTTCAAGGCCGGCTGCGTGCTGGTGAACACGAACCCGCTTTATACCCGCTCCGAGATGCTGCACCAGTTCACCGATGCCGAGGTCAAGGTGCTGGTGATTGTGGACATGTTCGCCGACAAGCTGACCGATGTGGTGCCGAAAACCGGGATCGAACGGGTGGTGCTGGCGGGTGTCCCCGAGTTCTTTCCGCGCGTGCCCGAGTTCATCGTGCGCACCGTGCAAAAGGTCTGGAACCGCAACTTGCCGCCGGTTCCGGAAATCGGCGTGCCCGTCACCCGTATCCGCGCCGCCCTTGCCGCCGGGCGCAAGCACAAGGCCGATCCGCGGCAGTGGTGGCAGGGGCTGACGCGGCGCAACCTGGCGCTTTTGCAATACACAGGCGGCACCACGGGCGTGGCCAAGGGCGCCATGCTCAGCCACGGCGCGATGCTGGCTAATGTCGATCAGGTGCTGGCGATGGGCAAGGCCTATATGGACCCCGGGACCTGCGTGCTGACGGCGCTGCCACTTTATCACATCTTTGCCTTTACAGCGAATTTCCTGTCGTTCTTCGACATTGGCGCGCGCAATGTGCTGATCCCCTCGCCGCGACCGGTGCAGAATCTGCAACGCGCGATCGAGAATTATCCCATCACCTGGATCACCGGCGTGAACACGCTGTTCAACGCGCTGACCAACGAGGAATGGTTCACGGCGCATCCGCCAAAGTATCTGGTGGCGGCTATTGCGGGGGGCACGGCGCTGCACGCCGCCGTCGCCCGCCGCTGGCTCGATGTCACTGGCACCCCTGTGGCCGAAGGCTATGGCCTGACCGAATGCGCGCCCGTTGTCAGCTTCAACCCCATGGGCGCGCGCTCACGCCCCGGCAGTATCGGCCTGCCGGTTCCGGGCACCGATGTGGCACTGGTCGATGACGACGATGCCCCGGTGGATGCGGGCAAGCCGGGCGAGTTGATCGTCAAGGGGCCGCAGAACATGGATGGCTACTGGCGCCGCCCCGAAGACACCGAAAGTACGCTGCGCAGCGGCTGGGTCTATACCGGCGATGTGGCGACGATGGACGAAGACGGATACCTGACCATCGTCGACCGCAAGAAGGACATGGTCCTCGTCTCGGGGTTCAACGTTTACCCCAACGAGATCGAGGACGCGCTGGCCAGACTTGATGCAGTGCTTGAAGCCGCGGTGATCGGCATCCCCGACGAAGCGACGGGCGAGGCCGTGCGCGCCTATGTCGTCCCCAACCCCGACCATGTGGGCGAGCCGTTGACGCGCGAGGCGGTCATCAAGCACTGCCGCACATTGCTGGCGTCCTACAAGGTGCCGCGCTCGGTCATCATCCGCGACGAATTGCCAAAATCGCCCATCGGAAAGATCCTGCGCAAGGACCTCAAGGCCGAGGTGCGCCGCGAACGCGAGAGCGCCTGACCACGCCGCCAGCACACGCCCCAACCGCCAACGGCTCCCCTGAAAACGGACTCCCGCCATGATCACACCGCTCGAGACGACGCTACTGGCGATCATGATGATGGTCATCATGCTGGGCATGGGGGCGTCCATGACATGGCGCGATTTCATGCTGGCCTTCCGCAAACCCAAGGGGATTCTGGTCGGCATGACCAGCCAGTTCGTGGTCATGCCCGCGCTGGGCTTCGGGCTGGCGATGGTACTGGGCCTGCCGCCCGCGATGGTGGTGGGGCTTATCCTGATTGCGTGCATGCCTGGCGGCACGACCTCGAACATCTTCGCCTACTTCTCCAAGGGGGTGCTGGCGCTGTCGATCATGATGACCACTGCGTCGACCATGGCGGCGGTCGTGATGGTGCCGCTGCTGCTGTCGTTCTACAGCGGGTTGGCGAACGTGGACGGCGAATTCGTGATCCCCGCAGCGAACGTGGCGCAGGTTCTGGTGGTGTTGCTGGTGCCCACCGCCATCGGCATGGTGCTGCGCAAGGTAAACCCCAACATCGGCGCCACCGTCGAACTGATCGGCTCGCTCATGGGGGTGGTGGTGATCCTGTTTCTGATCGTGACCTGGGT
>SKKS01000247.1 GCA_007123625.1 Paracoccaceae bacterium | reverse complement strand
GCGATCCCTTCGAGCGTTTGCCAGGTCAGACCCTCGATCGGGCGCCCGCGCAGTTCCTTTTCGGCCAGCTGCTGCCAGCGCCGGGGTGCGTCACTCATTCGTGCATTCCTTCCAAGCCGCGAGGTGCGCGCAAGTCAGCCGTGCGCCCTCTGGTGTTTTTCTCCGAAACGCCCCTATATGAGGGGAAGCAGGAGGGATCATGAAACTGTTCTGGAGCTTTGTTTTCGCTGCAATTCTGCCCTTCGGGGCGTTTGCCACCGACACCCCGGCCGCAGCTGCGGAACCCGGCGCCGATACCGCAGGCATCGCGGCGGATACGCCTGCGGACACCGACGACGCTGAGGCGCCCGATGCAATGCCCGATCCCGATACCGAGTTGCTGTTCCTGGACGCGCGCGAGATCGACGTGCGCGACTTCATCTGGCAGCGGCGCATCATCGTGGTGATGGCCAACACCCCCAATGACCCGCTGTTCGAGCGCCAGCTTGACGCATTGCGCGAGCGGCCCGAGGAGTTCGTCGACCGCGATGCGGTGGTGATCCACGACGCCTACCCGGAAGACAACAGTCCACTGCGGCAGGTCATGCGGGCACGCGGCTTCATGGTCGCGATCATCGACAAGGATGGCGAGGTCAAGGCCCGCCGCCCAGCGCCGCGCTCCGCGCGCGAACTGATGGCTGTGATCGACCGTTTTCCGACGCGTCGGCAGGAGTTCCTGGATCGCAGGCCTTCGGGGCGCTGAGCCCGACAGTGTGCGGCGTGCGTCGCACTTCATCGCAACGGCCCGGCACCTGGCGCAAGGGGTCCTCCCGCCTGTAGCGCGTGCATCACAGATGCACCCGCGCCCGTTGGGCCGGGCGGCGCGGGCAAGCCCGCGCCGGGTCCTGCGTGCCGCAGGACGGGGGGGCGCTGCCCCCGTCGCAGCCAAGCTGCGACTCCCCCCGGAGTATTTGGGGCAAGATGAAGCGCGGAGAGGCGTCATTCGTAGTACCCGATCCGTTCAGCCCAGCCCGACAGGATCCACCAACCGGGGCCGAAGACACCGACAAGCCACATCAGCAGTGCCGCGGTCGGCGCCACCAGCCCCAGCCACACCGCTGCCGCCATCAACGCCCCCAACCCGAAGACCAGCCCGCCGCCCACGGCCAGAAAATCGAACCCCAGCCGTATCCGGCTGAGCAGTGGAAACAGACCGTGAAACACCGCCATGCCGCCCAGCGGAGGCAACAGCAGAAGCACGAACTGACCCTCCTGCACCCCGTCGATCAGTTGCAGCAGGATGATCCAGGCGACGACAAGCGCGACGGTGAAGCAGCTCAGATAGGTCAGGAACAGGCGCAGCGGTCCGCGGTGCATGGATTTCCTCCGGTGTCAGGCGCGCGCTTGCAGAGAGCGCGGTTGCAGGGGTTGCCGGGCCGCCGGGGCGCGGCCAGGTGCGGGGGCCTTAGGCGACATGGCGGTGCCCGACGGGGCGTATGGCGTCGATCAGCTGTTCGAGGTCTGTGGGACCGTCGATCAGCCCGCCGGATTTAAGAAGGTCCGCAACGAGCATGCGATGCGCAGGGCCAAGGCGCGGCAAGGCCTGCCGGTGCAAGCCGATGCACTGGGCATCCTCGGCGACGGCTTCGGCCAGAACCGAGTCAAGCAGAACCGGATCCCCCCAGACTGTGTGCGAGCGCACCAGACCATCGGCGAACACCGCCCGCACCCCGCCCCGGAACGCGTTGCAGTAAGCGTTGATCAGCATGAATTCGGTGGCATTGTTCAGTCGGAAGGCAAAGAAATTCTCGACCGGGCCGTTGCGCGCCTCGAGCGCTTCCAGCAGGTCACGCAGGAGCGCGGTTTCGGCAACGAAGGGGGTCACGAAGGTGGTGATTTCCGACGGCACAGGGTCCTTCGGCTGCCCCATCGCTATTTGCGAGCGCCCCAGCCACCAGGCGGATTTGCCCACATGCGGCGAGAACCAGCTGCGCGCGCGCCCGTCGGGGGCAACGAAATCCGCATGCACCATCGGGCGCAGAAAAATGTTCTTGGTGTCCAGAAACACGGTATGCGGTGTCTCGACATGCCGGGCAGAGGCCAGCTTGAACGCCTGCTGCACGCGCCAGCCGTCATTTCCGTTCCAGCCCCGGCGCCGGATCATCTGCAGCCAGGGGTAGCGCGCGGCCAGGTGATATAGCGCCGCGCGCGCGGCCATACGGGGGCGCGTGGTCCGCTTGTGTAAAAAGGCCTCGGTACCGCCGAAAACCCGCACCCGGTCCGCCAGTTCCCCGTATTCGGAAACAATCCGCGCGACGCGGGCACACACCGATGCCTCGTCCAGATCATTGACATAGATATGCACCGCCGCAATTCCGGCGTCGGTCAGATGACGGGCAAGCGACCGCGCCTGCAGCCCGAGCAGGGGAAGTTCCCCCGCATGGACCACCGTCACGAAAGTCAGCCCGCCCCGGGACATTTCATTCGAACTCCATGATCACGTCATCGACGGCAAGCGAGGCGCCGGGCGCGGCGTTGATTTTCGCTACGCGGCCGGTGCGTTCGGCACGCAGGATGTTCTCCATCTTCATGGCCTCGACCGTGCAGAGCGCCTGCCCCTCGAAGACGTCGTCGCCTTCGGACACGTTAAGGCTGACCACCAGCCCAGGCATGGGGCACAGCAGCAGTTTCGAGGTATCGGGCGGCAGTTTCTCGGGCATCAGCGCCGCCAGTTCCGCCATACGCTGTGACAGGACCTGCGCGCGCAGGTCCGCCCCGCGTAGCCGCAGCCGGTAGCCACCGGGAACCCGCGCGACCTTCATCACCAGCGGCATGCCGTCCACCATCAGCCGCGCCAGTGGCTGGCCCGGTTTCCAGTCCGAGGTGATGCGGTACTCTGACCCGTTCAGCCGCACCGTGGCGCCGTCGCGGTCGGCATCGATGGTCACGCCGTATTCCTGACCCTGAAGGCGGATCACCCAGTCGGCGCCAACCACGCGTTCGTGGTTGTCCATGCGCCCCGATACCCGCGCGCGGCGGATTTCGGCCACGCGGTGCATGGCGCAGGCGCTCGCCGCAACCCGGCGGAGCAAATCCTCCGGAAGCGTCGCGCCCTGGAAGCCTTCGGGGTATTCCTCGGCGATGAAGGCGGTGGTGATGTTGCCCGAGACAAAGCGCGGATGATCCATCACCGCCGACAGGAACGGCAGGTTGTGCCCGATCCCCTCCAACTCGAATTCATCGAGCGCGAGGCGCATTTCCTCGATGGCCGCGTCGCGCGTGGGCGCCCATGTGCAGAGCTTTGCGATCATCGGGTCATAATACATCGAAATCTCGCCACCCTCGAACACGCCGGTGTCGTTGCGCACGGCGCGCTGCGCCTCGACCACCTCGGCGGGGGGACGATAGCGGCTCAACCGACCGATGGAGGGCAGGAAATTGCGGTAGGGGTCTTCGGCGTAAAGGCGGCTTTCCATGGCCCAGCCGTTGATCCTGAGATCCGATTGCGCGAAGGGCAGTTTTTCGCCCGCCGCGACGCGGATCATCTGTTCCACCAGATCGACGCCTGTGATCAGTTCCGTCACCGGATGTTCCACCTGCAACCGGGTGTTCATTTCCAGGAAATAGAAATTCCGGTCACCATCAACGATGAATTCCACCGTCCCCGCCGAAGTATAGCCCACCGCTGCGGCCAGCGCGCAGGCCTGTTCGCCCATCGCCTTGCGGGTCGCTTCGTCCAGAAACGGGGATGGCGCTTCCTCGATCACCTTCTGATTGCGGCGCTGGATCGAGCATTCGCGCTCGTGCAGATAGACCGTGTTGCCGTGGCTGTC
>SKKS01000211.1 GCA_007123625.1 Paracoccaceae bacterium | reverse complement strand
TGCCTCGGACGCATGCGCGCGCGCGGGGGCTGTCACGGTTTCCGTCGCGGCCACGTCGGTCGTGGTTTCAGGTGTCGTTTCCGTCGCATTCGCGCTGCCCGCGGCTGCGTCTTCGTCATCGTTGAAAAAGTTGCGAACAGCGGCGTCAAACTCGTCGCCGTCAAGGTCGTCCTCTTCATCGCTCAAGGTCGGGTCAAAGGCATCGTTGGACGATGCTTCGGGCTCTCGCTCTTTGGCAGGTGATGCGGCAACAGGCTCGATGGCTTCCACCGGTTCGGGCTTGGCTTCGGTATCATCTGCGGGCGCGACTTCGGCCACCGCGTCGGTCAGATCGGCCGCGGTCGCGTCCGAAACAGCCGGTGCATCGCGCGCTTCGGCTTGCGGGGCGGCAATCCCGGCATCGTGCACGATCGGATCAGCGTCGGAACCGGCAACGGCTTCGTCGCTGGTAGCGGGTGCCGATTCGGCGGCGTCACCGTCTTTGCTGTGCAAGGTGTCGGATGCAGGCTCGGGCGCTGGCGTGACTTCCGCCACAGCAATCGGCGCCGGGTGCCAGTCGGGGACGGGCACATCGGCGGGGTTTGCGATGGCGGGCGCGCCCGGCTCGGTCGTTCCCAAAGCCGCGCCGGAGGCAGGTGCGGCCCCTTGCGGCTGGCGTGCGCGGGCGACCGCTTCGCGGATGCGTTCAAGTTTGGCGCCTGCTTCGTCAATCGCGGTCGGACCGGTCGCGGGGACAGAGGGCACGATGCCGGGGGCAACCGCGGACACGACGGCCGGTGTGGTTTCGGTTGCGGCTGCGGGCCCGACCGCAGGTTCGGGGGACGCATCGGCCCGGTTCTGTGCTTCGGCGTTCTGCGCGTCTGCGGCGGCCTGGACGGGCGCGGGCGGTGCCTGCGCGGCCGGTTGCTCGGCGGCGGGTGCCGGGGCCGCGCGGGCGGTTGCAGTGCCGGACCCCACGGATGCAAGCGCCATCGCCGAGGCCGCGCTGCGCGCACCGACCGGCATAAGCGGTGCGCTGTCGGATTGCGCGTCGTCGTGCGGACGCAAGACGATGCCGTTTTCCTGAACACGCGCGTCAACGCGGCGCCGGATCTCGCGCTCGGCGATGCGGTGCAGCATCTCGGCGTCGGGGGTCGGGGGTTCGGCGCCGAAATACCGGTCCTCGGCGGCGAGATCCCGGAAATACTCGGCAATCGCCTGCATGGTGGAAAACGGCTGATCGAACCCTTCGAGGGTGCAGGAGAAGGTGCCGTAGGACACCGTCAGGATCTTGCTCGGACTAACCATTGCCTACTCGCTTTCATTACCTGATTACCCTGCAGGTTACCGGGCAGATGTGCCATTGCATGGTCGCATCGGGGTAATTTCGTGATCTGATTATGGCTGCGATTGCGTTTCTTCGCCTTAATTGCCAATGCTACAGCCATGCGCGCGATTGTCCAATCAAACAAACCCGTGACACTGCTCGGCGGCGGCGAGGCGGACCGCCAAACGTTGGAGAATGCCCTTGCCCGGGCGCCGCGCCTGGTCGCCGCCGACGGAGGTGCCGACCGGGCGCTGGCGCTCGGGCACGTGCCCGAAACGGTGATCGGGGACCTTGATTCGCTCTCGCAGGCGGCGCGAGCGCGGCTGGGGCCTGCGCGGGTGCATCGGGTGGGCGAACAGGACAGCACGGATTTCGACAAGGCCCTGTGCGCGATCGCGGCGCCTGCGGTGCTGGCGGTGGGGTTCACGGGCGCGCGGCTGGACCATACGCTTGCGGCCTTCAGCACGCTTGCGCGTCACCCGTTGCGGCGGTGCGTGCTGCTGGGGGGGGGCGATCTGTGTTTTCTCGCCCCGCCCGCGCTGGCGCTGGCGCTGCCGGTGGGCGCGCGGCTGTCGCTGTTTCCCTTGGCGCCGGTGCGGGGGCGCTCTGAAGGGCTGCGCTGGCCGATCGCGGGGCTGGCCTTTGCACCTGCGGGGAGGATCGGCACGTCGAATGCCACCGTTGCGCCCCGGGTGACGCTGGCGTTCGATGACCCGGGTATGCTGGTGGTTCTGGCAGAGGACACGCTGGACAGCGTGCTAGCCGCACTGGAGGGTGCGGTGCGATGGGACGGGCCATGATCGCGCAGGAAGCGGGTTTGAGCGGCCCTCCCGCCCGTCTTCGCACCGCTGACGCGGTGCTCATCCCGTTGGGCCGGGCGCGCGCCTGGCGGCGCGCGGGCGTCGGCACACAATAGCCAGGCGCATGCCGCTGCGGTGTCGGGCCTTCAGCGCCCTGGTGGCAACGTGGCCCGGGCCGCACGCGCGAGCGATTGTTCCCGCCAGATGATGTAGAGCCCGGCCCCTGTGATCACTGCGATCCCGGCCCAGCTAAGCAGGTTCGGCCAGTCGCGGAAGAACAGCCAGCCAAGCGCGGCGGCGCTGACGATTTCGAGATAATGCAGCGGCGCAACCGTGGCCGAGGGCGCGTAGCGCAGCGCGTAGGAGATGAAGAGGTGCGACACCGTTGCCGCCAGCGCCACGCAGACGAGTTGCACCCAGACCACCGGCGCGGGCCAGGACAGCGCCAGCAGCGGCATATCCGCCACCGCGCCGAAACCCAGCACCGGTGCCATGATCAGCACGGCGATCCAGGCGCTGTGGAAATTCATCGCTACCGGCGCCATGCCGCGTGACAGCCGCCGCGTGACCAGAATGTAGAAGGCGAAGGCCAGCGCCGTGACCAGCGGCCAGAGCGCCACCGGCCCGAACACGGCGAAATTCGGCTGGATCACCAGAAGCGCGCCGCAAAAGCCCACCAGGCTGGCGATGATCCTCCGTGGCCCGACCTGTTCGCCAAACAGCAGGAAACCCAGAGCCAGAAGGATGAACGGCTCCACAAAGACGATGGCCAGCGCATCGGCGATCGCCATCACCTGCACCGCCGCCACGAAACTGTAGGTCGAGACCAGCCCCACCACCGCGCGCAGCAGCAAGAGCCACGCCTCGGTCCGGCTGAAGCCCCAGACCTGCCGCCACACCAGCATGAGGGGCGCCATCAGCAGCACCTGGAAGCCGTAGCGCGCAAGCGTGACCTGGCTGACCGTGACGTGCTGCGCGGCCATCTTGGCAGCGACATCGATCAGCGGCGCCGTCAGGCAGAACAGCACCATGAAGAGCACGCCCAGGGGCACTCGGTCATCAGCGACAAAAGGGGTGGCACGCGCGCTCATGGCGATGTTGTCGCCCTGTTGCGCGGAATTGTCGAGAGGCCACGCGGCAGGCGCGCACTGTTCTTCGCACGCTCGGGGGAGAGGGGCGTAGGCGGGGGATGGCGTGACATGATGGGGCACCCGGCGCCGCAGGAAAGGATGCAGCGCATGCACGCATGGGGTCAGCGTTTGCCGGGCCGGTCCCGTCCGGGCAAAGGCCCGAGGGACAGGCGCCGTCGGGACGGGGTTCCCGAGCATGCGTGCGGATCGGTGCCGCGCAGATGGATCGCGCCCCACTTTGCCGCACGCACATCTTGCTTTGCGGCGGCGGGGATGGTCCGGGCTGCCGCGCGAAGGGACATGCCGCAACCCGAATGCCGGCGCACAGGACGGGGTTCTCCCGCCCGTCTTCGCGCCGCTGAAGCGGCCCTCATCCCGTTGGGCCGGGCGCGCCTTGCGGCGCGCGGGTTTTGCGGTTTCGCAAGGGCGCGTGCTCGGCTAGGGTCGGCGCCGACCGGGTCCGGATGTGGGCCCCGGTTGTGGCAATGACAGGACGCAATGACGCGCGCATCCGCGCGATGCGCGCCAGGACGGGGGGCGGGGTGAGCGAGACGGTCACGCCGATGATGGCGCAATACCTCGAGATC
>SKKS01000088.1 GCA_007123625.1 Paracoccaceae bacterium | reverse complement strand
GGCGACCTTGATCAGGCTGGCCACTCCGGCGGCGGTGTCCAGATGGCCGATGTTGGTCTTGACCGATCCGATGCGACAAAATCCGCTGCGCGCGGTGCCCCGACGAAAAGCATCGGTGAGCGCCGCAACCTCGATCGGGTCGCCCAGATAGGTGCCGGTGCCGTGGCATTCGATGTAGCTGACGCTGTCGGGCGACACACCGGCCACTGCCTGCGCCTCGGCCACAGCCGCAGCTTGCCCTTCGACGCTGGGTGCCAGGTATCCGGCCTTTGCGGCGCCGTCGTTGTTGATCGCGGTGCCCTTGATCACCGCGATGATCCGGTCGCCATCGGCGAGTGCATCGGACAGACGCCGCAGCACCACCGCGCCCGCACCGGAGCCGAACACGGTGCCCTGCGCGCGATGATCGAAGGCGTGGCATTCGCCATCGGGCGACAGGATCTCGTTTTCCTTGAACAGATACCCGCGCCCCTGCGGAAGCTCGATGGTCACGCCGCCCGCCAGCGCCATGTCGCATTCGCCGGTCAGCAACGCCTGCACCGCATAATGCACCGCCACCAAGGAGGTCGAGCACGCCGTCTGCACATTCACCGACGGTCCGCGCAGATCGAAGATGTGGCTGGCGCGGGTGGACAGGAAATCCTTGTCGTTGCCGGTGTGGCGCAGCAGGAACATGCCCACGTCATCGACCAGCGCGGGATTCGAGCAGATGTTGAAATAGAAGTAGCTGCCCATGCCGCAGCCCGCAAACACGCCCACCGGGCCGCTGAACCGCTCTGGCGGGTGGCCGGCATCCTCGAACGCCTCCCATGCGACCTCCAGGAACTGGCGGTGCTGAGGGTCCAGGATCGCGGCATCCTTGGGCGAGAAGCCGAAGAAATCGGCATCGAAATCGGCGAACCCGTCCAGTGGCGCGGCCACGGGGACGTAGTTCGGCGCGCGCATCCGGGCGGACGATTCGCCGTTTGCGCGCAATGTGTCCTCATCCAGCCGCCGCAGCGCCGAGCGTCCCGCGCGCAGGTTCTCCCAGAACGCCGCGACCGAGGCCGCGCCAGGCAGATGCGCGGCCATTCCGATGATGGCGATGTCATTTGCGTGCACGTCAGACATTATTCTCTCCGCCGGAATGCGCGCAGGGACCGCATGGGGGCGCTGCCCGACCTGCCGCTCCTGCCTGTAGTTGCGGGTCTATCCGTCCGCCCGCTGTCAGCCGTATCCGCCCCTATGGCAGCCTCTGCACCGGTCAAGCCCGCAGTGGCCGCCCCGCTCGCCAAGGGTCGCGCGGTCGGAAGCAACCCCGCCCGCGCCGTGCCGAAACTGCCTTCCAATGTCCGCCGGTGCGACGCGCGCACCTGCTGGCGCATCAGCTCCGAATGCCCGATCAGCGCCCCTACAATCAGCCAAGTCATCGGCACCAGTGTCGCATTCGGGATCAGATCAAGCATGTTGGCCCCGAGTATCAATGCAAGAGGGCCGATCCATGGCGAAAGTTCGGCATCGGCAAGTCGACGCGACTGCCACCACATGGCCAGTAGCGGCAGCGTCAGCAACCCGAAGGTCGCAATATACCCCAGCCAGCCGAAGCTGCCGATCACGATGATCCAGTACCCGTCCGAGATGGTCTCGATCCGGCCGGTCCAGTGATCATAGATCAGGTTACGCCCCCAGGACCCCCAGCCGAACCAGAGCTTCTCGGACGCGCGTTCCAGCAGCCTGTCCTCGTTGACCAGGCGAAAGGCGAAGGACTGCGCGCGTTCGGGAGCAACGCTTTCGACCAGAGCGTGAAGCGACCACACCGGCACCACCCCGGCGCCGCGCAGGATCGGATACAGCATGGCGACCGCACCCATGGCCGCGCCCGCCCGCACCTGCATCCGCGTGCTCAGAAGCGCCAGCGGCACCAGCGCCACCGCCATGAGCGTGACGCCCAGCGTCTTGCACGCCACAAGAAGCACGCCCAGATAGACCGCAATCAACACACGACGGGGGCGCTCTTCGGGCGTGGCGCGGCGGGCGAGCGCCACCGCAGCCATCAACCCCATCAACGCAAAGAACGCCACCCACAGCCCGTGCGGCATGAACACGAAGGGCCGGAACCCGCCGCCGCGCAGGGCCTGACTGAAATCGTGCTGGAAAAAGCCATAGACGATGGTGTGCAGCTGCGGGCTGAACCGCACCTCCAGCCACATGGGCACCGAATAGACAAGCGCCGCCAGCACCAGCGCGCCCAGCAACTCGCGCAAGGCCGCCGGCGTGGCGAGGACATGGCGCGCCATGAACAGCGGCAGCATCATGAACAGCTGGTTGCCGACCACGGAAATCGCATCATAGGGGCGCAATCCCGGCAGGCCGGGGTGCTCCGTCATCCCGGGCAGATACATCGAGATCGCGCCGATATCTATGGTTGCAAAGGGGATCGGTTCGCGGTTGGTCATCACGGTAATGATGGGGCTGAGCACGAAAAGCGCGATCAGCACCTTGCCCAGCACCGTCCCCGGCCAAAGCGCGATCCTGCGCTCCATCAGGATCACAAGCACGAAGAACGCGGTCAGGTTGGGCAGCGTCACCTTACTGAGTGCAGGGATCATGGGCAGGTTGATGAAGGTCCCTTCGGGCAGCAGCATGTAGCCACCCAGGATCGACCAGATAAGCGCGCGTTCGATCGGCATCTTGCGAAACATCGCATAGATCACCAGCGGCCAGAGCAGCAGGACCAGGAATGCAAGCGCGTTGGGCATCGGTCGGGCCCCCTTCCCCGGCTATGACTGGCGCGTGTGCAGGATTACCGCCACCGCCGCCAATGCCGCCAGCGCAAGACCGGAGATCCAGCCAACAGCGGTCTTGCGCCGCTGTTGCGGGGTGTCGAACGCGGGCACGGTCAGCACCGGGCGCAAACCAATGGCGCGCTCAAGCTGCGAAGGGGTGCGCAGCACCGGATTAAGGAACTCCTGCACCAGCGCCAGCCCCAGCGCCAGTCCGACCGAGGCCACCACGCCCATCATCACAACCACCCGCTTGCTGCGCGAGATCGGGTAATCGGGCACGATCGCGGCCTCGAGCAACTCGTAACGCTCGGACTGCTGGTCGGTTTCCAGCCTTGCGCCAAGCTCGGCCTGCGCACGGCGCTCCGAGGTGGCGCGCAGCTGCGCGCGCAGCTGTTCTTCGCGCCGTTCCAGCGCGGACAGTTCGCGTTCGATCTGTGGCAGGCGGCGCAGCATCGGCTGCAGCTCGCCAACCGCGGCGTCCAGCTCGGTTTCCTCGATCCGGCGCGTGTCCAGTTGCTCGCGCAGAATCAGCAGGCGGCGCTGGGTGGTCACGCGCGTTGCCTCGGCCTCGAGTTCGGCAATCTCGGCCTCGAGCCCGGTCATTTCCCGGCGCACAACACGCAGCCGTTCTTCAAGCGCCTGCAATTCCAGCGCCCGCCCTGCGACATTGCCGGGCAAAAGGTCGAAGTTCTCGATCTTGAAGGCTTCGATCTGATCCTCAACCGCGGTCAGTGCAGTGGCCAGCCGGTTTTCCTCGGCGCGAAAGAAGGCGGTCGATTCCCGCACCCGGTCGACCCGGAATTCAGTACTCAGCACCACGATCATGTCCGCCACGTAATTGGCAAGGTCGGCTGCCGTCCCGGCCGAATCCGCCCGCGCCAGGATCATCAGCGACGACACCGCCCCGTCCGAGCCGAAACCCATGGCAACCGCGGCGACGCTATTGAGCGTGAGAGATGCACGCATCAACTCGGCGCGTTCCTGATTGGTCAGCCCTTCGAACAGTTCGAATCGGTTCGCCATTGCCAGAAGGTTGTCGCGGGACATGATGCGCTGTTCGATCTGC
>SKKS01000043.1 GCA_007123625.1 Paracoccaceae bacterium | reverse complement strand
GCGTTCGGACCAGCGGGCTGCCCGGCTCGACGACATAGCCGACCGGCTGACCCTGACGCAGGTAGCGCCCTTGCAGGTCAGCGGCGTCAGGTAGCACGAATACCCCAGCGGCAGAGCTGCGCATATCCAGTCCGCCGATTTGGGCTTCAAGGTGCGCCTGTTCACGCACAGCCTGCGCAAGCCGTTCACGCACGCGCGCCGCCTCGACCCGGTCGGTGATCTCGACCGCTGCGAGCGTCAGGTGCAACTCGGCCAGTCGGGCCTCGACAACAGCGATCTGGGCATTCAACAGAGGGTCTTCGAGGCGCAAGAGCAGATCGCCCGCAGCGACCGCGCTGTTCGGAGTGGCAACAATCTCGGCCACGCTGCCGCTGCCGCTGGCATGCAGGACGGCATGATCGGGTATCCACAGGACGCCTTGCGCCACCGTCGCATGCGGCAGCGGCACGAAAGCCAGCGCCGACCCGATGCTGGCCAGAAAACCCGCCGTCACTGCCATCGCGCGGCCGCGCACCCGGTCAAGCTTCGGATTGGTGAGCAAGAACCAGATTCCCTTGAGCACTGGCCAGATCAGCATTAGCCCCGCAGACCAGATCGCCAGCAGGACCCCGATGACGAAGAAATGCGTGGCGACGAAAACCACGATCACGGTCATGATGAACAGCCGGTAAGCCAGCGCCGCAAGCCCGTAGAGGACGAACCAGAACCGCTCGCCCCGCGCGGTCGCGGGAGAAGTCGAGGACCGCAACCCGAAGCCATAGCGCTGGATGAGGTGTAGCAGGTGCTTGTTCGACCGGTTGCCAAGATTCGGCACCTCGAGCGTGTCGGCCAGCACATAGTAGCCATCGAAACGCAGAAGCGGGTTGCCGTTGAACAGCACGGTCGAGACTCCGGCGATCAGCATGGTGTTGAAGGCGATGGTGCGCACCAGCCCCGGTTCGACATTCAGCCAGACCGCCAGCGCGATGGCGGCGAGCGTCACCTCGACCATGATGCCCGCGCCGGCGACGAAGGCGCGCTGCCACTTCGAGCGGAAGGCAGCAGCGGCCGAGGCCTCGACGTAAGGAACGGGCATGAACACCAGGAACATGATGCCCATCTCGTGCACCTCGCCGCCCCAGCGCTTGACCGCATAGCCGTGGCCAAGTTCATGAATACCCTTGATGACCGGATAGCTGAGCAGAATCAGCAGAAGGTTCTGCGCACTCAGCACCCGGTCGGTAAGGTTCTCGGTCAGAAGTGACCAGTGCTGCGCCGCCGCGACCAGCCCCCAGACGACAAGCACGACCCAGAGCAGCAGGCCAATGACAGAAAAAAGCGGACGGACCAGCGGGAATGTCGCGTCAAGAAAGCGATCAGGATCAAGTAGCGGGATACGAATTGCCATCGGGTTCTGCACCCGCTGCAACACCTCACGCTGCCGTTGCTTGCGCGCGCGTTCGGCAAGCTCACCAATGTCGGGGGGCGTGCCGCTGTCCAGCGCATCGGCCTGGTGGAGTTGCGACAGAAGCTGGATCACCTCATCCTGGGTCGGCAAGTCGCGGCCCAGCTTGCGCGCCGCCGCCTTCCAGATGCTGGCCATCGTGCGGCTGCCGTCCATCTGCGCAATGATCATGTAAGCGGCGGGCGAAAAGCGGTGAAACCGGTTCGAAGCCGCATCCTTGAGCACATACCAGATGTCGCTGCGAAACTGGCGGCGATGGATCTCGACATGACGGCGCAGGCGCGGGGTCAGGTCGGCGACGCGATACCAAGAGGAACTGAATTGCGAGCGTTCGACCATATGCGCGCCTCAGGGGATGTAGCGCCAGAGGGCGATCTTGATCCAGTCGATCAGGCCGCGGGTCCAGATCCAGACCAGCAGGCGTTCATCGACATCGACCTTGGCAACGCCCTCCATCCCCGGGCGCAGTCGCAGGGTCGGCGCGTCCAGCGCCGCCTCCACCCGGAAAACGGTGCGACCCTCGCGCGCCTCGGCAACCGGCGTCATGCGCTCCACCCTCAGGTCAAGTGCGCTGTCGGGCAGCGCCGAAAGCACAAGCCGCCCCTGCTGCCCGACTTCGACATCGGCGATCTGTCCCTCATCCACCCCAAGGATCACGCGATAGGAATCGAGGGGGGCGATAACGAAAAGCTCGTCCCCCCGGCGCAATGACGCCCCGACCTGCTGGCTGAGGTCGCCCCGCACAACGATGCCGTCGAACGGCGCGCGAATGGCCGCCCGGGCGATCTGTTCCTCCAGCAGCGCAAGCTGCGCATCCACCTGTGCCATACGCTGCATCAGAATCGCGCTTTCCGCCCGCTGCCCGATTCCAAGCGCGCGGGAATGCTCCAGCGCAAGTTCCTGCCGTTCGGCCAGACGGCGCGCCTGCTCCAACTCCAGATCGCGCGTGTCCATCTGCGCAAGGATCGTGCCCGCCTCCACCAGATCGCCCGCGCGTACGAACTCGCCCTGAACATAGCCGTCGAAGGCCGCTATGACCGAGCGCTGCACTGTTCCTTCCAGCGTCGCGTCGGCGCTGACGCGATACATCCCCGTCGCAAAGGCAAGAAACCCTGAAACAGCGACCACCGCCAGCAGTGCAAGCTTGCGCCCGTAGTAGCGCGGCCCGAAAACGCGCCGGATCTGGGTCAGTGTGGACGCGCCGATCTTGGCGCCCAGCCAGCGATCGTTGCGCCGCTTTTCGTCCAGAACCGGGCCCGCGACCCCGGCGAGGTACTCCAGCAACTCGATCTCGTGCGCCTTGAACGGGCGGTCACCGGCCCGTTCAAGCACGATCGCACCTATGATCCGTTCGTTCGACGAAAAAGGAACCGTGAGGATCTGTCCCGCGCCCGAGGTTTCGGCCAGAAGCCGATGTGCGGCGTCGATCTGGCTCTCGTCCGCCGCGGTCGTGGGCAGCGGATAGTACACGAGCGAAACCTGATCGATGGCCTCGTCCATGGCGTTGGCGATGCGCCGCATGAGGTTCATGCGCTTCCCGAAGCGTGCGCTGTGCGACAGCGCCTGGACAGTCGAGCGGTTGCGTCGGCGAAATCCCAGCGCCACCCGTTCGCACTCCAGATGTTCGGCAAGTTCGGTCACAAAGGCAATGGCAGCCGCCTCGAAGGCGCTTTCCTCGACCACACCGGCAAGCATTTCGTGCGCAGCTGCAAGTGCATCGCGGCTCGATTTTTCACGCCCGACCTGATCACGATAGAGCGCGTATTCGAGCGATTGCACGCTCCATTGCAGATCGCGCATCAGGCGACGCACGGCGGCCGGGGCGATGGGCCGGACCAGAAGGCCCGCCACACCGTGCACCGCGCCTTCGACGATCAGTGGACAGGCGAGAACGGTGCCAGCGGCGCGGTCGTCACCCTCGGCCTGATCGCCGATGGGGCGCAGAACCAGCCGGGGCGCCTCGACCTTGCCGACATGGGCAACACCGCGACGTTCGGCCATCGATTTCTCGGCCACCGCGTGCAGCCTCTCGGGCAACGAAACGCCTTCGGGCGCAAGCGTCACCGGTCGGAACGGTCCGCGACCCGGCGGCCCCAGCACCACGGCGCCCATATTTGCCGCCTCAATGCGCCGCAGCACCAGCGGCAGCCAGGCGGCAGCGTAGTCTTCGACCGTAGTCGCGGTGCGCAGCGCCTGCCAAAGCCAGTCTCCGGTTTCGCCCCCTGTCGCTTCCGCAGCGGGCGGCGCTTCAGCCTCGGCTTGGTCTTCGGGGCGCAGCAACAGGGGGGCATCAGACATCGCGCATCGTCCCGCAGATCAGGGCATTGTCGGTTCGCTCAGACACCACCTCCGCCGCCGCTGCCGCTTCTGCCCCCAAGAACCTCGGGGACGCGGTTGCCGTCGTCGATGGCCAGTGTCCCGAAACGCTGTTCGTGCTGCTTCAGCACTGCGCCGAGCAGCACCCACAGCCGCTTTGCCGCAAACGGACTGAGGATGATCCGGTCGCTGAGTTGGACGATGACCTCGCGTTTTTCGTCAAGGTTCCAGGTCTGGTTTGTGCCGAAAAAGATGCTCACTTCCTCGCGCGTGCTGGCGGCGTTAACGACATTCGCATAGGTCGAACGCATCCGTGCATCGTCCCATTCGACCTTGGGCTTTCGCGGATTGGTTGGTTCGGCGGCCTCGTTCGGTGGCATGTTCTTTGGGTTTTCGCTCATGTTCCCTCATCTGGATTGATCGTGGATCACCACAACTTCTATTGCGGCAGACACAGCGTTGCACAACTTTGCGTTGTTTTCACGCAAAAAGCTTCTTCCCAGGGTCGGCAACGGCCTGCGCTCAACCCGGCGGCCTGTTGCCATTCTGCAGCCCACGGGCATTGCCGCGGCCGTTGTTGCCCGGCCGCACCGGAGTATCCCAACCGGGCACCGTGTCATCTTCATCCGCGTCCTCGTCCTCGTCCGACATCAACAGGAAGAAGTCGTCTTCGTCCACATCGTCGAGCGCATCGGACAGCCAGATAACGTCTTCCTGGGGCCGCGGCAGCGGGGAGTCGAGGACAATGGGAAGTGGTTCGGTATCCTCGGCTACGGTCGCGCCAGCTTCATCGAAGAGAAGCAGGCCGTCATCGTCGATTTCAACCGGGTCGGACATCACGCTGTTCTGCTGTGTGGCGCCCCGATTGCCCTGACCGCCACCCTGATTGCCTTGCCCGCCGCCTTGGTTGCCCTGACCTCCCTGACCACCTCCGCCGCCGCCCGGCCCGGCATTCTCGCCCGGAAGCGCACGCCACATCAGTTCGCGCTGGCCGTGATAGCGTTCGGGGAAAGGTTTCGCGGGCCCCCCGGACTGATCCTGCCACGCGTCATCTTCACGCGTCACCAACGCAATCTCGCCCATGGGTTCGCCCTGCCGCGCGGGGTCGCCGCCGCGTTCCACACCAAGCACCTGATCAGCCCCATCGGCGCGCGACAGCTCAAGCAGGAAGTCCAGCACGTTGGGATTAGGCGCCATGCGCCAGATGTGTAACCCGCCAAAGGGGCTGAAGGGCACAACATAGGTGTTGAACTCGCCCAGCCAGTCAATCAACCGGTCGGCGCCGGTGTTGCCGATCAGCACATCGCGCCCGGCCCCGCCGAAAACGATGTCGGCATAGGACTGGAACGGATCCTCGACATCGTTGGCGATGGGATCGGGGCCGAACAGCGTGCTGTGATGGTTGTCATCGGCGTTGAGAACGCTGTCGCCCCATCCCCCCCAGATATGGTCACGCCCGGTGCCGCCGATGATCCAGTTGTTGCCCAGATTGCCAAAGATGACGTCGTCACCATCGGTCGGCAGCCCCTCTGCCGGGTCGTCGGGGAACCGGGTATCGCGCGGCCCCTCGGTCGGATCGAAATTGAGGAAGAAGTCGTGCACAACCTCGTCCGTGCCCGCACGATACCAGATGGAGTTGTGCAGATCGACATTGAACAGGTCGGTCAGGTCACCATCGGGGTCCTTGAACGCAAGGTCGATTGTTGCCGCTTCGACCCGCTGCCCGCTCGCGTCGATCAGCATCAGCCGCAGCGGATCACGTTCATTGTAAAGGCTGAACCACAGCCCTTCTTCGCCGGTGAACTGCAGGATGTCGCCGGGATTATAGGGTGCGACATGATAGAACCACGATTCCGGCGCCAGTCCCTCCAGTTCCGGGCTCTGCGTCAGCTTCATCAGCCAGTTCAGGTCGCCGGAGAAGTAGCCCGGCAGCGCCTCAGCGCCCGAAACCGCATCGTCGCCCGCGCCTGCATGGATCGAATTGTTGCCGATGCCGCCGTAGATGATGTCGTTGCCGCCGGTCTCGTAGGCGAAGCCGAAATGCCGCGCGACGTGGCGCACCTCGCCTTCGGTGTAAAGCTCGGCTACCCAGTGCCCGCCGGGGGTGGAGATGACGCGCTGGTCTTCAGCCGCAATGCCGTAAAGCGGTTCGGCGAAGCCGTTGCGGCTGTTGAAGATCAGCCCGTCATCGCCAAGGATCCCGTCATGTCCCATGCCGCCCGAGATCCAGTTGTTGCCGAAACCGCCGACAATCAGATCATCGCCCGCATGGCCGAAAATGACGTTGTCGCCGCCCATGCCGAAGATTACATCATCGCCGGATTCACCGTGGATCAGGTCGCCCGCGCCGATCTCCTCGGCAAAGCCCAGATGCTGAGGCACTTCAATGTCGGCGCCTTGCGCCAGGTCCCAGCGCAGGTAATCCAGCAGATCAACGCCGCGCGCCTTGACGCGCAGCTCACCGCGCGTCGGGTCCAATGCGTCATAGTTGAAACCCAGGTTCGCGCCGCTGTCTGCGCCATTGATGCCGACGAGGCGGAAAATGTTTCCGTTGTCACCCAGAATCACGCTGGCGTTGCGGGCGTGACGATCTTCAATGGCGACCAGCCCGCCATGACCTTCATCCAGCCGGTCGATCCGGGTGCCCGCACCGCCAAACAAGATGTTGGCGCCACTGTCATCGCGCTGCCACCATTCGGTCAGCCCGTAAAGGTTGGATGATCCGCCGATGATGTCGTTCTGGCCCAGATTGCCCAGGATCACGTCGGTGCCCGCGCCACCCTCGATATAGTCGTCGCCGTCATCGGCGGCCTCGAACGACATGGGCAGGCGGATGATCTGGCCGTTGTCGTCCAGCGCAGCCAGTCGCGAGGTCTCCAGCGCCTCCCACAGGCCAAGTGCTGCCACGCCATCGGCCTGCAGCGCGCCGAAGCCATCGGCAGCCAGCGGGCCATCAAGCCAATCGCCCGACCAGATGTCGAAGAAGATCGACCCATCGCCCTGTATGTTGTTGTTGCCGCGCTGCCCGAAGATCATGTCGGCGTCGCGCCCGCCAGCGATATAGTTGTCGCCATATGTCAGCACGGCGTCGGGTGAAAGCACGGCCCCGGCGTCATGATCGCCTGCGCGCACCTGCTGCCATCCCGCGTAATGGCTCAGCCCGTCATGCAGCGCAATGACCCAGTTCGCCCAACCCGGCGCTGCGGCGTTCCAGTCAGGATCGCGATACTGGCTTTCGCGGTCGATCAGCAGCTCGCCCGTCGCGCCTTGGGTGGTGTCGTAGATCTGCGTGCCCTCCAGCGCCCGGAAGCGTGGGTCGGTGAAGACGTCGAGGTTTCCGTCCCGACGGTCGAGGATGACATTGTCGCCAAACACCAGATCGCGGTTGCGCGCGTCGCTGTCGGCGTCGTCAAGCAGCGCGCCGGTGTCGCGGTCCACACGCCCATCATCGCCATCAAGGATATCGCTGCCCGAGCCGCCGATCACCACGTCATCGCCATCACCGCCGAGGATCACGTCTGTCCCGCCCGCGATGATGCCGGCAAGCCCGCCCAGCAGCGGGTCGATGTCATAGCTCCATGCCCGGCCCTGTCCGTCGCCGCCATCAAGCTGGTCCGTATCGAAAACGCTTTCGATGTAGTTGGGCACAATGCCGTCGATCCCGTGCCAGTCGGGGCGCCTTGTCTCGAACCCGATCCAGGCCCCATCGCCCAGGGCAATGTCATCACCTGCGCCCGCGTCGATCCAGTTGTTACCGAAACCGCCGACGATGATATCGGCCCCGTCGCCGCCGAATATCCGGTTGTCACCGCGCGTTTCGGGGTTGACCGAGAACATCACTTCGGGCGGCAGGCGGCTGCCATCGGTAAAGTCATAGCGCCCGCCGTGGCCCAGCACAGTGACCGGCGCCCCTGTCAGCGGGTCGGTATAGACGATGCGGCCACTGTCGCCGAAGATCAGGTCGCCGCCCTGCCCGCCGCGGATCAGGTCATCGCCGATGCCGCCGAAAATGATCAGCGGCAAGGTCGAGGCCGTGGCGTCCACGGTATCGTTGCCATCCTGCATGTTGAGGACGAAGGACCCATGCAGCCCTGCCTGCAAGTCGACCAACGCGGTATCATCGCCCAACCCGGCGTTCAGCGTGGTCTGCGTGCGCCAGGCGTCGCTGTCGCGCTGGTGGGTCGCGGTCACATCAAAGGTATTGCCCTGGGCCCCGCCCCATAGCGTGATGCCGTCGAAGAAATTGCTCGCCGCGCCCGGCGCGGCACCGTAGCGGATCGTACCGTCGGCCCAGCCATCGATGGCGATTTCGATGTGGTCAAGGATGCCGTGGCCTTCAGCGATCCCTGAAGCGGCGCCGATGCTTACTGATTTGGCGCCCTCGGTGGCTGCGTCGCTGATCATCAACTGGTGACGCCCTTCGCCTGCGTCGATGTTCAGATCGCCGCGGACAAGATCCAGATGGCCGGGCAGCACGTCGAACCCATAGACCGCGCCTGCAGGATGAAGCGTGTCGACGTCCAGATCGGCCAGCGACGAAATGAAAATGCGGTCATCGCCGGTGTTCAGGTTGATGTTGGTCACGTCGGCGGTGGTGCCCTGCACGTTCAGCACATGGCCCGTGCCCTCGGCATCCGCCGCGCCGAAGCCGATGTTAAGTTCCTGGATACCATAGTAATTAATGCCGTCCATCCGGGTCGCAAGACGCGCCGCGCCTTGAAGATCGTCGGTATCGACCGTCAGGAAACCCAC
The DNA here is from genome assembly GCA_007123625.1 of Paracoccaceae bacterium. Lineage (GTDB taxonomy): Bacteria > Pseudomonadota > Alphaproteobacteria > Rhodobacterales > Rhodobacteraceae > Rhabdonatronobacter. The sequence continues at coordinate 5,025 of SKKS01000043.1, read as the reverse complement.
GCCTTCGCCGCCCATCACTGCCCGCAGCATGCCCTGAAAAGCGATGTGATAGACAGTGCCAAAGCGCTGCACGGCAATGTCGTCGGCGAAGCGATCAGGAAGCAGGCGCTGCAACGCCTCGGCCAGCTCCGCGGCGGTGGCATTGTGCGCAATCGGCCCCGTTTCGCCAAGGATATCCAGGGCCAGCGCGAAGCTGCCGCCCTGGGCCTCGATGGTCAGGGTCTGGATATCGTTGCGTTCGCGGGCCTCGGCACTGGGTGGGATCTCGTCATCGTCGATCGGGTCGATGCCGGCCTCGCGCGTGGCAATATGGACATAATCCGCGTCCGAGGTCAGCGGTGCGACCGTCTGGTTGCTCAGATGGCCCTGGAAGCGGACCACGATCACCCGGTCGGCCTTGGAGACGGCAACATTGCCGGCGCCTATCGTTTCCAGTTCCTCCAGCGCGGTCAGGATCTGGGCTGCGGTCATGTCGCGGTTCAGTGCACCTGTGGTGGCGCCCTCGAAGGTCAGGGTGAAGTCGCGGTTGGCGGCGCCGGGCAGCGGGTCGTCCAGATAGATGGTCTGGATCGCGTTGTGAACCGACATGCCCATGCCGGTCAGCGTGGTCTGCGCAAGCAGCGCCCAGACGCTGCCCGTATCCTCGGTGCCCAGCACGTTGAGCGTGTTCTGCCCGCTTGCGGTCAACTGGGCGCTGGAAACGCCGAAGGTGTGCATCGGGGTCTTGGCGTATTGTCCGTCACCGCTGAACCGGATGACGATACGGTCGCCAAAGCGATCCACCGCCAGATCTCCGTCCTCGATCCCATCAAGTGCCAGCAGCGCGGCAAGGATGTCGGCAGCGGTGCCGTTGTGGGCGATGGCGGCGGTTTCCGCGCCGATGGGCGGTTGCACATTGGCGTCCTCGACCGCGCCCTTGAAGCGCAGGGTGAAGCTGCCGCCATCGGCGTTGCGAAGGAATACTTCCTGCTCGTTCGTGGACCCCTGGGCAAGCACGGACCCGTCCTGCGCCAGCACATCGGGCTCGCCGCGCACGGTGATGCGGACATCGGTCTCGGGCACGCTGCCAGCGACAGTCAGGAGTGCTGCAATCTCGGCCAGGCTGTGCAGATCATCCGCGCCGGGCTTGCCGATGTGGGTCACGTTGTCGTCCGCGCCGGTGATCACCGTGGTCTGGCCAGCAACCGTCCAGACCTCGACCCCGTCATTGCCGGCGCCGGTATGCAGGCGGGTCGCGCCACTGTGGGTGCCTTCGATGACAAAGCGGTTGTCGCCGTCGCCGAGCGCAATATCCAGCATCTCGATCTCGTCGAAGACCACGCCGCCCGGCAGGCGCACCGCGTCGCCGCCCAGCCCGATGATGCGGTCCGGCCCCATGCCCAGCCCGACAAGCTGGCCGCGATTGGCAAGTTCGACATCATAGAGTGGCTGACCATCGTCATCCAGCGGTTCGTCGCGGTGGAAGATCAGCCGCCCTTCCTCGTCGGTCAGTGCGTCGGTGTCGCGCACGAATAGCAGGTCGACCTGCTCCTCCTCGCGGGCGAAGAAATTCGCGGGTGAGGAATTGATCAGCACGTATTCGCTACCCGCAGGCGTATCGAAGGCCCAGGGCAGTTGCTCGGGGAAAATCAGCCGGATACCGGCATCCGGATCATTCGCATCCACGAATTCCCAGCCCACGATCTCGCGGAACGGGATGAATAGCTGCGCCTCGGGATCGAAGGGGTCGAAGTCCTGCAAGGGCGGCAGGAAGGGCGGCGGCGGGTCGTTGTTCACCTGTGGCGTGAACTGTTCGTCAAAGTAAATGCCGTTCTCGCCCGATATCAGGCGGAAGGTCAGGCCGATCATTGCCTCGTAGATCGGGGTGCCGGGGGCAAGGTCGAAATCGAGGCCGTAACGGATGATAAAGGCCGCAAGATCTTCGGCATCGACGACGAGTTCGTCAGCGCCTTCCGCCGCGTCTTCGGCAACGGCGCCAAGGGCGAGGAAGTCGTTCGTTTCGTCATCGGGGAACAGAAGCGCCACCGGCAACCCGACAAGCGATCCCTGCCCGCCGCCGCCACGCACCTCGATCGGCCCTTGAATGCGGCTGGTGTCGTCGGCGCGGGTGCCGAAGACCTTGGTATCGCCGCCATCGACCACATCGTTGTCCAGCGCCTGGACATGGACCTGCTGCGCCTGATCCCAGTTATCCGGCGTAAAGACAAGCCGCACCAGATTGCCTACACCGGCAACTTCCTCGCCCTCGTCGTCATGGCTGATGAGATTGCCGTCGGCGTCCGTGACGGCCAGTTCGACCTGTTCGCCGAAGTTGACAAGATTGCCCTTGGTCGTGCGCGTTCCCTCGGCGCGGACCCAGATTTCGACCTCGGCATCGGGGCGCTGGCTCAGCACCACGGAATAGGCGTCGACAAAGGGCCCTTGCGGATTCGAAAGAGCGCCAACGATCAGTGGGTTGTCAAGGTCCAGCGTCGCGCCATCCAGCGTGGTCGGATCAAGCGCACCGCCCTCGATCATCGAGGTATGGCCGTCGGATTCGGTGATGATCACCGAAGGCGTGTCGCCATCGATCACGCGAACGAACAGGCTTTCCATCGCCTGCCCGTCCAGCGCATGGCCGATTTCCAGCGCGCGGGCCTTCTGCGTGATGCCATCGGCTGCGGCGGCAACCAACACGGTCTGCGGCGAGTTCCAGTTGGCCGAGGTGAAGCTGAGTTCGGAAATTGCGTTGCCATCGGCATCGGCAAGGACCAGCCCCTCGGGAATGTCGAAGGTGATGACCGCGTCGCTGTCGGGCTGATCGGTCAGCACGATCTGGTAGCTGCCTACAAAGGGCGTGTCCGCATCCCAGGAATGATTGTCGCCGGGCTGTTCGATCACCTGCACGCCGCCGCCCGGCTCCAGAAGTGCGGCGCCGAAATCGGAGAAATAGGCCTTCAGCTGAACCGCCGGGATCGCCAGTCCCTCATAAAGGCGGATCTGATATTTGCTCTGGTTGGCGGCGAGGGTGGCCTCGCCTTCGGTCACCGGGTCCAGCACCCAGGGCTTGTCCAGCGTCAACGTGTCGGCGGTGTTGCCGATCACCACGCGGGTCTGGCCGGTGCCGGGACCCTCGGTGATCTCGACGACCGCACCGCGAAGGCTGTCGGGCTCATAGTCCGCGCCTTCGTCAACCAGCAGGTTCGGGTCCTGGCCACTAACGCGCAGCGCCGCGGTGGTGGTGCCGTTCAGCGAGTCCCCGGCCACGTCATGCGCGACAAAGCCCGACACGATCCCCTCGAAAGGCTCGTCGCCCTTGGCATCGATCCAGACATCCTGCGCCTTGAACCAGTTGTCGGCATCAAAGACCAGTTCGACAGCATCGGTGAAGGCGCCATCCTCGACCTTGCCGAACTGCACGAAGTCGCGCAGCACGCGGGTGCCGTCCTCCAGCTTCACCGGGCGGGGTGACATGGACACGGTCACCGTCACTTCGGTTCCCGGCAGCGGCGCGCGGGTCAGCACGATGGAATAGCGGTCTTTCAGCACGCCATCGACGACCGTGGTACGCCCGCCGGTTTCGGTCACCACGATGGCGGGTTCGTCATTGTCGGCGACATTGGCAGAAATCTCATCGGCCTTCAGCCCGTTCCAGCGCGGATCGTCACTGATCAGGCTGTGGCTGATGATACCGGAATGCCCGCGCAGGTCGCGACTGATGATATCCGGCGCCTCGCCGCCGATGAACACGGCGTCCGAGCCTAGCCCCCCCGAAATCACCGTCGAGGTGCCCGGCGCTGTGCCAAGGACAAAGAAGCGGTCGTTGCCCTCGGCCCCGTCGACTTCGAGTTGCTGGATATTGACGAAATTAACCAGCCGCCCAGCTCCGAAGATGCCGTCCTCGGTGATCACATAGTCATCGGCGAATTCGGTGCCGACGACCACCAGCGTGTTGAACCCGCCGCCACCGTCAATGTTGACCGGCGCGCCAACCACGTATTCGATGTAATTCTCGCCGCCGCCTGTCGAGATGTCGATATTCTTGCGCTGCGGATCTTCCGAACCCACCTGCGCGAAGCTGCGCACGACAAAGCTGTCGTTGGCGTTTCCACCATAAAGGTTCAGCGTCGCCTGATTGTTGAGGACGACAAACTCGTTCGAGAAGTCTTCGGCCCCCTGCGCGGTCAGATCGAAGCTGACGCCGTTGCTCAGCCAGCCGCGCGTGGTCTCGACCGTGAAGAAGGCATCTTCGCGCACGATGCCGGTGAAGTCGTCGCTGATACGCTCGGAATTGTAGAGCTGGCCGAACTGGAAGTAGTTGCCGCCCTCGGCACCGATAAGCGACATGGGCGCCAGCGTGTCATCGACAAAGAACTCGCCGTATCCCCCCGCCCCGTCGACGACGATGCCGCCGTTGATACCGGTGTTTTCCAGTGGATCTGGATCGCGCGAATAATTCACCCGCTCGACATCTTCGCGCGTGCTGGCGCGGTTTTCGTTGAACAGCGCAACGAACCCGATGCGCCCGGTCTTGCCCAGTCCAATGTCCTGGTTGTCGTCGATCCCTGCGCGGATCAGGAAAAGGTCGTCGCCTTCGCTGCCGAAGATGTTCATTTCGTCGCTGCCGGATGCTCCGGTGTCGAAGATGTTGATATCGGCGCGCCCTGTCCCGCCCAGCAAGATGAAATAGCTATCGCCGCCGTCCTGGCCGTTCAGCGTCAGTTCCGCCCCGATCCGGTTGCCCTGGTTGCGTTGGATCACGCCGTCGTCGCCCTCGGCGATCCGCTTGCCGGTGCGCGGGTCAATCTGCGCGCCGTTGCGCGCATCGATCAGGTTGCCGGTTGCGGCGTCGATTTCCACGCCGACATGGAACCGGTCGTCCCCGGTGCCGCCAAAGACCAGGGTTTCCGCCGCGATACTGTCGATGCTGATCGCGTCATTGCCGGGACCGCCATAGATTTCAGTCAAGCCGTTGGCAGCAAAAACGTTTATGATGTCGCTGCCACCCGGACCGGTATTCGTGCCGTCATTGTCGGCCAACACATC
>SKKS01000107.1 GCA_007123625.1 Paracoccaceae bacterium | reverse complement strand
TGGGATTGCCGTCGTTGATCAGGTCCATGAACGCCTGCAGGTCAGGTGTTGTCCACCAGCCATCCAGATACGCCTCGGAAAAGCCCATGTCGCCTTCACGGATCAGCCGGGCGAACAGGTCGGGGTTGTGCACCGAAATCTCGGCCACCTGCCCGGGTTGGGCGCCTTCGGCCCGGAAACGCCGCCCATCGGGCAAGATCACATCCAGCCGCCCGCGATTGAGCCGCTGTGCCATGCGAAATGCCTGTGTGAAGTACCGCGGCAAGTCGCGCTGCCCCTCGATGCCGGTCAAGATCATCGTATCGTCCCTGTTCTTGCGGGGCCGGTCTGTTTGCCTGCCGCCACTGCCATCAATGTTGTGGAATAATCCCGGTGAAGTCCAGTTCTCCGGCGCGATGCGGGTGCGTCAGGCATCTGCCCTGAGCCTTTCGTAGGCGGCCAGCGCCCGCTTGCGCCCGGCATCAAGATCGACCACCGGTGCCGGGGGGGGCATGTCCGGGGACAACGCCCAGGCGCGGGGGCAGGCCTCGAAGAACGCCAGCGCGTCCGGGTGCGGGCTGCGCGCCCCTTCGGCCAGAAAGCGGCTGCGATAACGCGCCCTGGCGTCGAATTTACCGGCCTGAAGCTCGGGGTTGAAGACGCGGAAGTATGGCGCGGCATCCGGGCCGGACCCGGCGACCCATTGCCAGCCCATTGCGTTCGACGCGGGGTCGCAGTCGATCAGGCACTCGGCGAACCAGTCCAGCCCCACCCTCCAGTGCACCAACAGGTGCTTGGTCAGATACGAGGCCACGATCATCCGTGCGCGGTTGTGCATGGTGCCGGTCACATACATCTCGCGCATCGCTGCATCAACAAACGCGACGCCCGTTCGCCCCTGTTTCCAGCGCAGGACCACATCGCTTTCAGAATCTGTTTTCCATGGAAAATCATCCCATTCCGGGCGGAAGTTGTCACGATCCATGCGCGGATGGTGATACAACAGGTGCCAGGCGAATTCGCGCCAGACCAGTTCCTTGAGGAAATGCTCGGCTCCCTGCGCGCCGTCTTCCATCGCGCGGCGCCCGGCGTGCCAGACTTCACGGATGCCAATCTCGCCCCAGGTCAGGTTTTCCGACAGGCGCGAGGTCGCCTCGGCCTCGGGGAAATCGCGCTGCGTCTTGTAGGAACCGATGGCTGTGTCGATGAATGCCGTCAGGCGCGCGCGCGCCGCCGCCTCGCCCACGCAGACATGGAGCGCGACAACATCAGCGCCCCGGTTCATCGCCGCCCCCAGCGCCCAGTCCGCAGGGGCGTCGCTTTCGGGCCAGCGGTCCGGTGCAGCCAGCCGGTCGGGCGCAGGCGCAGGGGCGGCCACTTCTCGGTCGCGCACCGCCCGCCAGTAGGGCGAATAGACCTTGTAGGCGCCGCCGCTGCCGGTTTCCACGTCCCACGGTTCGAACAGCACATGGCCCGCAAAGCTGCGCGCGTCGATGCCGCGGTCCTTCAACGGCTTCTTGATGCTCGTGTCGCGGTCACGCGCCGCGGCATCATACTGCCGCCCCCACCACACCGCACCCGCGCCGGTTTCCGCGATCAGCCCGTCAAGCACCCCTCCGGAATCACCGCGCCGCAGGATCAGCCGCGCGCCAACGCTTTCGAGCGCCTTCGCAAAGGCATCAAGCGCCAGCCCCAGCCGCCATTTCGGCGCAGCCCCCATGTCCGTCACCGTGCTGTCGCAAATGAACACCGGGATCAGCGGGCGCCCGGTGGCGGCGGCTTCGGTCAGCATGGGATTGTCGGCCAGCCGCAGGTCGCGGCGGAACCACAGGATAATCGGTGACTTGTCGGACATTCGGCGCCTGTCGTACGGTTATACCACCTGATCTAGCGCGGCAATCAGGCGGTCAAGTTCACCGCGTGTGGTGTAATGCACGAATGACAGCCGCAGCACCCCGTGGGCCGGGTCGATCCCCTGCGCGCCCAGCGCCCGGTTGGCATAGAAACTGCCGCCACCCGCCATGATCCCGTGCGCCGCCAGCGCGCGGGCAAGGTCGGCGCCGGGCTTGACGTGGGCCAGCGCAACGGTGGGCGCGCGCGCCTCGGCCCGGTCAGGGCCCAACAGGCGCAGGTCATTGCGCCCCGCTACATAGTCCAGGAACGGCTGCAACAGCGCGGTTTCATGCGCGCGCATCAGATCGTGCACGGCGGCCGCCCGGCCCGCAGGGCCGGGGTCCGGGGCGCCGGGGAAATGGGCGGCATAAAGCCCGTCCAGATAATCGGCCATGCCGGCGCAGGCCGCGATCTGGGCATGGTCCGGTCCGGCGGGCGTGAACCGCTTGAAGGGCACGTCGGCGTTGAAGTAATGTGCCTGATTTGGAAGTGTGTCGGCCAGTTCGGGGCGGACCGCCATCAGCCCCTGGTGCGGCCCATAGGTCTTGTAGGCCGAAAACAGATAGATATCGGCCCCCATCGCGCCCACATCCGGCAGCCCGTGCGGCGCATACGAGACACCGTCCACGCAACTCCAGGCGCCCGCATCGCGGATCATGGCGCAAAGCTCGGCCACCGGGTTGATTTCGCCCACCACATTCGAGCAATGCGGAAAACAGACCAGCCGCACCTTTCCGTCCATCAGGTTCGCCAGCGCTGCGGGGTCCAGATGGCCCGTGACCGGATCCTGTCGCCATTCGCGTACCGCGATCCCGCGCGCCTCCAGCCGTCGCCAGGGGCCGGTGTTCGCCTCGTGGTCCTGATCGGTGACGACGATGGCATCGCCCGGGCGCAGCAATTCGCCAAATGCATGGGCCAGCACATAGGTGTTGGCGGTGGTCGAGGGACCGAAGCTGAGTGTCTCGGGCGGCACGCCCATCATCGCGGCCAGCCGTTCGCGGGCCTCGTCCATTTCGGCACCCGCGTCCTGGCTTGCGGCATAGGCGCCATAGGGCTGAACCTTGCGTGTGCGATAATACCGGGTCAGCCGGTCGATGACCGGTGCACAGGCATAGGACCCGCCCGCGTTCTCGAAGAATGCCTGATCCTGCAGTGCGGGTTCGGAAAACGCCGGGAACTGGCTGCGCACATATCGCAGATCAAGCGCGGGCATGGCGGCGTCATGGACTGTGTCGTGGGGCACGGGGAAACCTCGGACTGGCGTTGTACCGGAACGCCACTCTGCGCGCGGTCCGGGGCCAAGCGCAACCCCGCGCAGACGCAAAGGCAGCGCGGCGCGTGCGACAGGTATGGCGGAGATGATGCGCGACTGGCTGAATATGGAAGTGAATGGGCGCGCCGATGTGGTCGGCAACTTTCCTGACGAGGGCAACATCATCCCCCTGATTGGCGCGGTGCTCTTTGAGCGAAATCAAGACTGGCAGAGCCAGTACCGCCACGTAATGGTTGAAGCCTTCAACCAGATCGATCCGCCTTCAAGCATAGCCATACAGGCCGCCTGACCGATGATCCGGTGAGTTGGTCCCGAAATCCAGACCAGTTTGACGGACGCTGCCGTAGATGTGCAATGGAATGGACGGCATTGCTGATCTTGACCTCAGTACGGGCCGATTGAGTGTGGTATTTGCGAGCACGTGTCATGACATGACCATGTCGCTGGCCCTTGCATCGCACTATGCGCAGATCATCCCGGTTACGGGAGGTTTCTCATACGCTCCTCTGCTCGACCCTGAGTCGGCCAGACCGCACTACACCCTAAATTTCCGCCATGTGCCCCAACAGGATACTGGCCAGCCCGATATCCGCACCGGGTGCGATGGAGGACAAGTCAACACCAGTGGGAACCATGGCATGGGCCCTAGACAGGGCAAGGCCATCCCAGTCGGTGGCGGCATCGAAGAACACCCATTCCGGAGCATGCGCCGTGCCCAGCCCGACGGCGCTACGCAGCACCTCGAGCGCGTCGAGCGCTGTCACCTGCCCGTCGCGGTTGATGTCTGCCGCGACAAAGTTCTGCGGTGCCGCCGCGCCGAAGGATGGGGTCACCCCCACGGCCATGCGCAGCACATCCAGCGCATCGAGCGCTGTGATCGCCGGATCGCCGCCAGCTCCCGGCAAATAATCGCGGCTGGCGTCAAGGCGTGCCACCTCGCCGACAGGCAGGGTGACCGAAAAGCTGCCGTCGGCAGCGCTGGCCGTGGCCATGAGCGGCGCCCCATCGGTGCCATAGAAGGTAAGATTGATCCCGCCCAACCCCGGACCGCCGAGACCGGAGACACTACCCGAGATCATCACACTGTCGAAAAAATCGACGGCATCGACGGTCGTGTCGGCGAACTGAAGCGTCTGGATCTGGCGCAGAGTATCGGTGCCGTCCCCATTGGAGCGCAAATCCCGCACAAACAGCAAGATGGCCCCGTCCGAGACAATCTCGTAATCGGTTCGGTTGCCCGAATAGACCGCGATGTTCTGCCCGCCACCCCCGATCAGCGTGTCATCACCGCCACCGCCAACAAGGATATCGTTTCCCGGTCCGCCGATGATCTGGTCGTCCCCGTTACCGCCGAAAAGCCGGTTGTTGCCGCCAACACCTGAAATCGTATCGTCACCTTCAAGCCCCATAATGTAATTGTCGCGCTGCGTCCCGAATAGGCTGTCCGCGCCCGGCGTCCCGAGCAGAGGCACATCCGGCAGCCCCTCCCACACAAGCGTGGCGGTAGCGAAACCGCCTGAGGTCTGGCCGACTGGATCGCGCACAAGATAGTTGAAGGACTCCGACCCGGTGAAACCCGCGGGAACCTGCAGCGCTGCTCCGGTGCGCTCGACGTCATAGACACCAGGATCGGTCGTCGGAATAATTCGGAGCCCGGATTGAAGAGTGATCGCCTGACCCTGCGAGACCGGCGTGTTTCCGACCCAAAGCTCATAGCTGAGTGGCGCACCCTCCGGGTCGAAATCGGGTCCGGCACCGGTGTCCAGCTTGAGATCGATGCGCGGTGTGACTACCGTTCCGAGATCGATCATGTCGTTTCCGGCGACTGGTGGCAGGTTCTGACTTGTGAGCGTCAATTGCACCGTTGCGGGCGCAGAAATCGCGAATCCATCCGTGATGGCATACTCGAACGAAGCCTGGGTGCTGATCTGGGTGCCGCCCCCGGGAAGCCCGCCGGGGATGTCGATCACATGCAGGCTGCCGTCGCTGCCTATCCGAACCTCAGCGGAAACATCCACAGGAAGGCCTTGGCGGAACACCACCATGACCGACGCTTCACCCCCCACCGGAACGTTGACGGGCATACCGGTGCTGTCACGGACCCACAGCACCCGGATCGGGTCGGCATCCGGGTCTGAATCCGGCAGCCCGCCGTTTGCCTCGAGCAGGTTTGCGGTTGCGCCACCGCGGTCTGCAAGGGTCAGGGTATCGTCAAATGCCACTGGGGGCCGATTGCTGCCGACAAACTCGAACCGGGCGACGGCAAAGTCGCCATCGACCCCGTCGGTGACGCCGTACAACAGATCGAACTCAAAGGTATCCCCGATTGGCACGCCGCGCAGCGCGTCGCCCGGCCGGATCCGGAAATTGCCGTCGGAGCCGATCTCGGCCTCGATCAGTTCAGTGGGCCGACCGGTCACCGCGACCGGGATCGGAATCGAAACCGTTGTGCCGGGCGCGATCTGGAAGCTCTGCCCGGTCAAGGCCAGCTGAACGAAAGGGATGCTGAGCGTGTCGCCGTCCGAATCGATATCAGGCCCGTTCCCGTTATCGACGAACAGGTTGCCCAGCGTGTCGCCGGTCCGGTTCAGGGTAATCAGATCATCTTGCGCGACCGGGGCGGCATTGCGCGCCTCATGGATGAATTCTGCAGTTGCGCTGCTTGTTGATTGACCATCGGACAGAATGTACATCACCTCTGCGCGATAGATCTCGCCAAGTGGCATGGTGTCGAACGCCCCTGTCGGGCGAAAGGTCACCACGCCATTGTCGCGCACATCAAGCGTCGCCGTATCTCCCGGTCGCGGGCCCGGATGGGTCACGCTCACGGCACCGCTCAACGGTACAGGAACAAGGCTGCCCGTTGCGTGATCGAAAACCGCAGCGATACGCAACTGGTCGCCATCGCGGTCGATATCGGGACCACTGCCGTTGTCGGCCATCAGATCTGCGGTATGTGGTCCCCGACCCGGCAACACGATCAGATCAGGGCGGGCGACCGGTACCTGATTGGCCGCAACATGCCGGAATTCTGCAATAGCGGTATCGGTTGCCTGCCCATCGCTCAGAACATACGAAAACCCGAAGGATGAGAACGCATCAACCGGCACGCCCTCGAATCCGCCCGCAGGTGTAACCATTACCGAGCCATCGGCACCGATGACAGATTCGAACTCCAGCGGTCCTGCCGCGCCAGGATAGCGCAGGGTGACAGTTCCTCCTTCCGGCACGACCACGGGCGCGCCATTGCGGTCAGTAACCTCGATGATGCGCAGCATATCGGCGTCGGGGTCGAAATCAGGCCCTGACCCGTTGTCGGCAAACAGATCGGCCACATGCGCCCCGCGGCGTGGCAAGAAGATCAGATCGTCCCGTGCAACAGGCGCGGCATTTGGTGGTGCCGTATGGGCGAAGGACGCCAGCGCCGTCGACTCGGCCTGTCCATCGGTGATCGTATATGACATGGCGAATTCGAACTGCGTGCCACCAGGCAGCGCGTCGAAACTACCCTCAGGGCGGACAGCCAGCGTTCCGTCGGAACGAACGTCCACGGCCACGGCACTCCCCGGCGCCGGCCCGACGAACAGCAGCGTTTGCTGACCACCCGCAGGGATGGCGATATCGGTGCCGCTACCGTCCGTTGCAGAGCTGACCCGGATCACGTCGCCGTCAGGGTCGCTATCCGGTCCCGACCCGTTGTCTGCAAAAAGATCACCGCTGTGCGGGCCACGCCCAGACAAGACGATCATGTCATCCCGCGCGACTGGTGGGCGATTGACGGGTATCGCGCCCACCGGCTGTGGCTCGAAAACATGGATCATGCCGTCTGCCCAGATGCTCAGTTCGGCAATCCCGTCGCCATCGATATCCGAGACACCAACCGACCAACCGGAGCCAAAAGAACCGCCTGGCCCATAGGCGGCGAATCCGTCCGATCCGTCCAGATCGGCGCCGTCGATCACGCCACGGCCCGCGCGCCCGAACACAACGACGAGTCCCCCCGTGCTGCCTGCGGTGGGATGGGCCAGACCGGGATTGCCGAAGACCAGATCATCGATCCCGTCCCCGTTGATATCGACGCCACGAGCAAACTCGTTAGCAAAGGTGTTGACGATCGTTGTGCGCTGATTTGCGGGCAGCGTTGCAAGGTCGATATCGGTGCTGCCCAGAGATACTGCACCGTGGATGATCTCGATCGTCGTGGTGCCATCGGGCAGGATACGGCTGAGCACAATGTCGGCCAGGCCGTCACCGTCGAAATCGATGCCCGGCGCGATAACCGGCATGATTTCGACATCGGGTGTGGAGTCAAAAATCCGAAATCCCGTCGGCGCGCCCGCGGTCGATGTGCCCACGCCGCCAATCGACGCAGCCTCTATCCGGTCTGCCCCGCGCAGTCCCGGTCCGCCGAAAACAATCGTGACTTCTGCGTTGAAAGAGTGACCCCCGATGGCAAGATCAGCGTACCCGTCGCCGTTCACGTCACCCGGCACCTGAACCGCTTCACCCAGTCCGGACGCCGCCACTCCAAAGATCACGCTCAGCCCCGAGGGATCGAGTACGTCCAGGTCCTTGCGCCCATTGCCGCCGAAGTCCTCGGCCCCGCTGCCCTGTTCGCCGAAGATGATGTAGACTTCGCCGATACTGTGCAACCGCCGCGCGCCCCCCTCTCCGCCGCTCTGCACCATCGGGCCGGCGTAAGGGGAACCCACAATCATGTCGGCAATCCCGTCGCCATCAAGATCGGCTGCCGCGATACGGGTGCCGAAAGCCGCCGAAAGGCCGAAGCTCTGGTGTGCGGATGCCGCAGGGCCGAGGAGTTCGACACCATTGATCCCGTCAAGCGCCCGTAGATCGATCTGCGTGACCGCGTCCAGTGCGGGGCCGCCGAAGATCACATACGCCCGGCCATCGCCCAGCGCAGATGATCCAGCCCCGGCTTCGCGCGCACCGAGCAGCATATCATCGAACCCGTCGCCGTTCACGTCGGCGATGGCGAATAGGTCCAGGCCGTCGTTGACCGCCGCGCCCACGATGTCGAACCCGGTTCCGATACGCGCAGCGGAAAGTGGGGCATCCGGGCCGTCAAGCGCCAGTAGCGAGCCAAATCGCACGCTGATACCTGGGATAAGCCCGGAGCCGGGCTGCATTGTGAGGGTGCCGACGATCAGATCGTCAAGGCCGTCACCATTCACGTCGCCATGACCACCCGACCGTGGAAGGAACAGTCCGCTTGTTCCCTGCATCTGCCCGATGCGCAACGACTCGCCCCGCTGACCAGACGGAAAATCAAAGGTCGGGGCAAAAATATTCGCCATCTGGAAGACCTGGTTCAGAAAATACCAGGAAAGGCGGCCCGGCTCCGCTGCATTTCAATGGCGAAATCATGCGCCTCCGGTGCGGTTCTGTCAATCTGGCTTCCTCGACCGCATGTTCGCCTGAGATAGGGCGACCCGTCGCACAGTATGCTGGTCCGAGGGTTGCGCCGGATGTCCTGGCGCGGAGCCTCTCTGCATAGGAGACGAATCATGGATAATCAACGCCGTGCAACTGAAAAACCGATTTCGCCAGATCGATCCCGATGTGGTCATTTCGCCCATGGGTGGCGCCCTTTATCGGTGAAGTTCGCAGCAACCAGTATGGCACATCGCGATGCCGGAAGCGGGAGCCATCCACTTCATCAATGGCGGCACTGGCGGCTCACCGGATGGCGATCATCGGGGCGCTCTGAAGCCGGAGCCTGACGACACCCGTGCCGGCATCGTCGAAGCCGATGAAGCCCACCAACGCGAGAGAGCCGAGAGGGGTCGAGGGAGTGGGTCCGGCACACCGCCCATCTTGTAGTAGAGATCCCCAGCACCCGGACCACGTCCCTGACCGCCTCATCGACCGCCAGCCGCGCGTCGATCTCGCGTACCACGCGCAGCGTCTTGGCAATGCCGGTGCCACGGGGCAGATCGACCGCGAAATGGAACTGGGCGCGATGAAGGCCGGGAAAGAACCGCGAGGTAAGCATCAGAAGGAGCAAGGAACCCCGTCACCGCCATCGGCAGCGCCAGTATCAGTGCCTCGGTGCACAGCGGGTTCGGTATCTGCGGCAAGCGCCGCCGGTTCCGCCTCCAGTGCCGCGCGCTCGGGGCTCAGGGCGCTGGAATCAAGCCGGGTCAGCCCTGCGTCAGATGCCACGCGACATCACCTTCCGCGACCTGCATGATCCCTACCGCCGTTCGGGTGCGAAAGTGCCGGGATCAAGGGCGCTTTCGGTCGAGAGGAACGCATGGCCAACAGGAACGGCTGCTCCTGCGCCGCCAGGGAGTGCAAGGGTCAAGGTCAGCGTAACGCCCAAATGCAAGGCTGTCCGAAGGCCGGTTTTTTCGCGATCGGTCATCACCCTAATTCCTCTGCTGGATCAGATGCACTTTCATATGTTGGCGATGCTCACTTTGGCGGGCCAAAATGAGGTGAACACTGACTTTCACACCACAACCTGGGTCTTTGCTTCCTCTCCGGCTCTGCAGGCGCCAGCTTCCTGGATGGGTTATTCATGGCCAGCACGCAAACCAAGGCCCAATGAATGCGGCGCCGGAAGGTGTCCACTCTTGTCAATCAAAGTGAGAGATGCTAACTTTCAGCCTGTGCAAAACCAACCGCCACTCACGTTATCAGGAAAACATGAACCGGACAGTCGATGGCGCACACACCCCATCGCCGGGCGTGACCCCGAGGTCCGCCTATCACCACGGCGACCTGCGCGCGCAACTGATCGCAGCCGTGCGGGAACTGGTCGAAACCCACGGCCCGGACGGGTTTTCCGTGGCTGAGGCGGCGCGCCGTGCGGGCGTCAGCTCGGCGGCGCCCTACAAGCATTTCAAGGACCGCCCCGAGATCCTGCGCGGCGTCGTCAGCGAAGCGATGGAGCGCCTGCGCGCGACCATGGAGGCCGGGGCTGCGGCCCATCCCGCCGGTTCGCTGGAGGCAGTGGCCGCCATCGGGTTGGCCTATGTCGAATTCGCACGGGCCGAGCCCGGAGTCTTCCGGCTGGTCTTCAGCCTGACCGAAGGGCACGAGAATGCGCCCGACCTGCTGGCCAAGGGCGAGGGTTGCTTTGGCGTCGTGGTGCGGGCCGTGGCCGCCTGTCTGGACCTGCCTCCCGGCGATCCTGACGTCCAGCGGCGCGCCTATTTGCTCTGGTCATTCGTTCACGGTCATTCGTTTCTGCATATCGACATGAAGACAAAGGTCACCACCGCCGAGATCGATGACCGGGACTACTTGATGGGTGTCAGTCGCGCGATCCTGGCGCGATCGGTGCTGTCGTGACGGTGCGGCATTGTCTGCTTCTTGGCGCAATACCAAAGGTTCTGTCGCGTGACGTGCCGCAACGACAGCCGGTGCAGGACATTCTGGACCGGATGCGCGGGGCGATCACCGGCCCGTCGGTGACCCTGGAGACCCTCGTGCGGGCGATGGATCCAGCTGTGCAACCCGTGCTCTTGCTGCTGCCCGCCCTGATCCTCGTGACGCCCCTCAGCGGGATTCCCGGCCTGTCGTCGCTCGGCGGGCTGACGATTGCGCTTGTCGCGTTGCAGATCCTGCTGGGCCGTCCGACGATCTGGTTTCCTGCCTTCGTGCTGCGCCGCCGCCTCTCTGCCGACAGGCTGCTGCGGGCGCTGGACCGGCTGGATCGCCCGGTGCGGTTCCTCGACCGCAGATCGGTGGCGCGCGCGGACTGGTTCTTCGCATTCCCTGGCAGGCAGTTGGCGCTGGCCACATGCGTTGCCTGCGGGCTGGCCATGCCGTTTCTGGAACTGGTGCCGTTCTCGGCCACGACGCTGGCCATGGTCGTGACGATCCTCGCCGCAGCCCTCCTTGTGCGCGATGGTCTGCTGGCCGCCCTTGGACTGGGTGGGTTCGCTCTTGCGATCCTGATCATCACAAAGCTGGTCACTTGATGATGCGCGCGCTGACCCCGCGCATGTGTATCCGTGAAACCCTGCCGGAGCGGATCGCCACCTCAACATGGCCCTTCAGGAAGCTGAAGGTGATTGGACAGGGACACGAACTGACCAAGCTTCGGGTGCCGTTCGCATCTACGCGTACGCGCCTTCAGTCACCCGGGCCGGTCGCGCCGAAGAAAAAGCTCTGCGCCAGAAACAGGATGAGCATCAGTATGGCGAAGATCGTGCCGGGACCCATCGCCTTGGCTGCAACCGGCAGCGCAGTTCCCTGTCCGACGGATCGGCCCGATGCCTTCGGCAGCAATTCCAGAAGCCGGGGAATGATTGCCCCGTGGTCCTTTCGCAGCGCCGGAACATCGCCGAAGCGGGTCAGCAGGCGCTCAAGGCGGCTGCGTGCGTCCGCGCGGGGCAGATCCGCCAGATCGGCCGCCTCGTCCCAAGGGTCAAGGCCAAGCCGCGCAAGCGTCGACAGCACGCTGACAGTGTTCCCGCCGCGATCCTCTCCGACCGCCGCGTAAAGGAACCCGTCGAACGGTGTTCCGCCCTGACGAAGAAAATCCGTTTTAGCCATCGGTGCTGTCCTTTTCGGTGTGCTCGGGGCAAGTCCGGCGATCCTTTTGCCGTGCTTGCGGCAGGGGAACGACCGATCCACCACCGTTGATGCCGTCTATACACTGCTTCTTCTGGCGCGACCATGATGCAGATCAGTATCAGGCCGGGCGGAACTGGAGGCCTTGTACCTACCGGAAAACTCCGGCGCTCACTAACCCCGATCAGTGTCCTGGTGGCTTCGGTACCGTATGTTTCGCCATCAATCCATTCGCCGGACGCGCGTGTCGACCATCCAGCGCCGCAGCACATTGGTGCAAGTCCGAACCGGTCGCAGAAACAAGGAAAACTGACATGCCCCTGATCAATCTGATCGTCACGCTGATCGTCGTCGGCGTGCTGCTGTGGCTGGTGAACACCTACATCCCGATGGACCGGAAGATAAAATCCATCCTGAACGTGGTCATCGTGATCGCCGTCATCCTGTGGCTGCTGAGCGCCTTTGGCATTTTGGGTGACCTGAGCGGAATCCGTGTTGGTGGCTGAAGCGCCCGGCGCCCCACCGCGCGGGGCGTAGAACGTTGACGATCCGCGCGCTGCCCTAACCTGGATCAGTCTCCTGTCCGCGCGGGCGGTGCAGGATCAAGTCACAACCCGCAGCGTCACGCCCGCCGTCCGCGCGCCAATGTCATTTCCGGCGCCAGGCGCAGGCAATTCAAGGAACCTGGTTATGGAAAGCCGGACGACATGGTCCAAGGTAACCTTTCCGCGAGCGTTTTCGCTGCCCGGATCGGATGTGGTTTTCCCACCGGGCGACTATGACCTTGTTGTCGAGGAAGAGCGCCTGCAAGGGCTGACATTCGACGCCTATCGCCGCACAAGCGCATTCTTGGAAGTCGCGACAAACCCGCGCTTTCCCGGTCGAACGGAAATGCGTCCCGTTACGGATGCTGATCTTGAGCAGGCCCGCAGCACCAGGCCCGATCTGGTCGCAATTCCCGCCGCTCATGCCGACGCGGACACCGTTCCGCGAAAGGACACACGATGAGTATCCCCGAATGGCCGATGCCCGGCCTTGCTGGTGCGGCTGCGGGTGGGGTGGCAGGCGCGATCTTCAGCTTCAGCACGCTTGGCTGGATGACGGGGAGCCAGGGTGGCACCTTGGCGCAGAAAGTGGCCGGGAAACGGGTGATGGCCACGATGGTGCCGGTTTGCGTTCACCGCGCGCACACCGACCCTGCGCGGATGGCGCACCTGTCGACAATTCAGCAAGCCACCGGCACCGGCACCGGCAAGCGCGACGCCGCGATGGCCACGGGCTGGGCGACGGTGCCTGGCAGCGCGCAGCCCGAACGCGCGCGCGCGGTGGCATGCCTGACGGCGCTTGACCTGTCCGTAAGCTGATCCGGAAACAAAGGGAGGACTGCATGCCAAAAGTGCCGAACGACAACAAGGCCACGCTGCCCGCGCGCACCGTGGTCGCAGGGGACATCGGCAAGTCGCAGGACGACAGCGCCGAAGCTCCCGAAACATGCAAAGGTTTCGCGCACTTGCAGACGGGGAGTAACATCGATCGGTCCGAAGAAGTCGGGCACGACGGGAACGGGCAGATCCATGAACGCAACGGGATCTGGGTCGTTACCATCGACGGAATCTGGCGCGGTGACTATATCAAGCGGGAACACGCAATTGCTGCGACAAATACTGCAGGGCGTGACAGGCGTTGATTATGGTTGGATTCGTCGACTTCGCGCCGACAATCACTGACGAAAGGAACGCGATGAAGGGCCCGACCAGCAAGACGACGGCGGTATTCGGCGAACCGTTCGGATTTCTCGGTCTGGACGCCTTGTTTCCAGCCGGTGAATACGACGTCGAGACCGAAATCGAAGCGCCACCCGTTCATCTTGACCCCGAGGCGTGGAAAGCCTCGGTGCTGGTGCGGCTGCATCCGCGTCACTCTGATCCGGGCCTTGAGCGTACCCTGACCGTGCCGCTGTCCGTGCTGGATCATGCCCTGGCCCGCGACAAGCTGACAGGTCGCGATCTGGTGGATTTCTTCATCGAGGAGATGCTCGCCGATCCCATGGCAAGGCTGGTGATGACAGCAGACCGGGTTTCGGATTCGGAGATACGGCACCTCTATGCACGCAGTAGCCAAAAGGCCCCTGCGGCCGACCGTGACACGCGCAATCCCGGCGCGGTACCTGCGCAACCGAACGCGCAGGACGGCACAGCCTTGCAGCGTTGGGCAAACGACGGAGGGCCCGCGCGCGGCACCGGCGATTTTCTGGCCAAAGCACCGCAGGTGCAGTAAACATGATGGCGATGAACGCAGCACAGGCGCAAAGCGCAGGAGCCAGCCGCCATCAGCGGCTGCAAGCCCGGGGCCGTTATCCAGCCCTGCGGTTGCTGCGCCGACTGGTGCTTGGTCTGCTCCTGCTGGCCGGTGCTTTTGGACTTGCCGCGCAAGATACCGCCGCCCCCGCGCCGGTGGTCGTGCTGACCGCGCAAGGCGCCGTATCGCCCGCCATGTCGGATTATGTCCGCCGCAACCTTGATACCGCCGCCGCGCGCGGCAGCCCGCTGGTGGTACTCAAGCTCGACACGCCCGGCGGGTTGGACAGCTCGATGCGCGAGATCATTCAGGCGATCCTGGCCTCGCCCGTGCCGGTGGCGACATGGGTCGCGCCGCAGGGCGCGCGCGCGGCCAGCGCGGGCACCTACATGCTGTATGCCAGCCACATCGCCGCCATGGCCCCGGCGACCAATCTGGGCGCCGCAACCCCGGTTTCGCTGACGGGATCGGGGTCGGGTGACGACACACAGCGCTCGCCCTGGCCTTCGGGCCCGGCGCAGGCCAACAACGACGACGCGGACCGCGCGGACCCACCCGCCGAAGCGCCCGCCGAAGCGCCCGGGCCCGCCCGCACGGCCATGGAGGCAAAGGTGATCAATGACGCGATCGCCTATATCCGCGGGCTGGCCGAGTTGCGCGGGCGCAATGCCGACTGGGCCGAAGCCGCGGTGCGCGACGGCGCAAGCCTCAGCGCGTCAGCTGCGGCGGCCGAAGGGGTGATCGACTTCCTTGCCGCCGATCTGGCAACACTTCTGGAGCAGGCCGATGGCCGCACCGTCACGATGGCAAGCGGCGATCTGACGCTGGCCACGGCAGGGCTGTCGCACGAGGAGGTCACCCCGGACTGGCGCACCGCCATCCTGAGCGTGATCACCAACCCGAATGTGGCGCTGATCCTGATGCTGGTCGGGGTCTATGGCATCATCCTGGAATTCCTGAACCCCGGTTTTCTCGTTGCAGGCACGGTCGGGGGCATCAGTCTGCTGCTGGGGCTGTATGCACTGGCGCTTCTGCCCGTTAACTTTGCGGGGATCGGGCTGATCCTGCTGGGGCTGGCGCTGATCGTCGCCGAAGCCTTCGCGCCCTCGTTCGGCGTTCTTGGTATCGGGGGAACAGCGGCGCTGGTGCTTGGGGCGGTGATCCTGATCGACACGGACGCGCCCGGCTTCGCAGTGTCGGCGCCGATGATCGCGGGCGTGGCGGTGGCCGGGCTGATTTCGACCCTGATCATCGCGCGCCTTGCGACCAGATCCTTCAAGTCAAAGGTTGTCAGCGGCGCCGAGGGCTTGATCGGCAGCACCGCCGCGGTCCTGCAATGGGAGCAGGGCAAGGGCCATGTCTGGGCCGAGGGCGAGCGCTGGCAGGCATGCGGCCCTGACCACCTTGGCAAGGGCGAGGCCGTGCGCATCATCACGATCAAGGGGCTTGTGCTGCATGTCGAACGCGACGTGGCCGCCACCTCAAACAGGCCCTGACCAGAGCAGGAGGAACACATGGATTTTCTTTTCGATTTCGGCTTCTACGGCGTACTGGGCGTTTTCGTGCTGGTGCTTCTGGCATCGGCCATCAAGATATTGCGCGAGTATGAGCGCGCGGTGATCTTCACGCTTGGCCGCTTCACAGGTGTCAAAGGTCCCGGCCTGATCATCGTGATCCCCGGCATCCAGCAGGTTGTCCGGGTGGACATGCGGGTCAAGGTGCTCGATGTGCCCAGCCAGGACGTGATCAGCCGCGACAACGTGTCAGTCCGGGTCAATGCGGTGATCTACTTCCGCGTGTTGGATGCCGAACGCTCCACCATTCAGGTGGAGGATTTCATGCAGGCGACCAGCGAACTGGCCCAGACCACGCTGCGTTCGGTCCTGGGCAAGCACGAGTTGGACGAGATGCTCTCCGAGCGCGACACGCTCAACCGCGACATTCAGGAATTGCTGGACGCGCAGACCGACACCTGGGGCATCAAGGTCTCCAATGTCGAGATCAAGCATGTGGACGTGAACGAGAGCATGATCCGCGCCATCGCCCAGCAGGCCGAGGCCGAGCGCGAACGCCGCGCCAAGGTCATCAACGCTCAGGGCGAGGCGCAGGCGGCCGAAAAGCTGCTGGAAGCCGCGCAGATCATGTCGCGCGACCCTGGGGCGATGCAGTTGCGCTATCTCAGCTCGCTCAACATCATCGCGGCCGAGAAGAATTCGACCATCATCTTCCCGTTTCCGATGGAACTGGCCGGGCTGATCCCGGGCATGAAGGTGGTCGCCGATGAGAAGTGATATCAATGACCCGAGGGGCGCAGCATCGAGGGTCCGCTGCCGCGTGGAAGGGCCTCTGACACAGACAGGGCACTGGGCCCGAAAGCACGAACAGGTTCCGAGTATTGCGGCGCGACCAGGGCAACGCGTCCTTCAGCGGACTAAAACGCCTGTCCTGGTAATCCTGCCCGTGGCCCCGGATGGCAGTGCAACCGCGGATTCCAGCTGTCGGAGGTGGAACAATGCATCCTGACACGCTGAGGGCGGAGCCACGAGGGCATGCTTTGCAGGGGTGCCGCCCATGCTGATCCGTCTGGGGTGCCGCCTGCAATTTCAGCTCCCGCAACCAACGCCGCTGATTGCCATGCTCAGCGTCCATCACAGCCGATATGGCGATCTGGTTTCGGCCGATGACCTTGTTGCATCCCCCCGGGTTCCGTTTGCAAGCTACCGGGACGGGTTCGGCAACTGGTGCACCCGGATGGTGGCCCCGGAAGGCGCTTTCGTTCTGTCCGCGCAGGGCGTATTCCGCGATACCGGACAGCCCGACCCTGAGGCCCCAACCACGCGGCAACACGCTGTCGAGGACCTCCCGCCCGAAACACTCATCTTTCTGCTTGGCAGCCGCTACTGCGACACCGACCTGCTGTCCGAAGAGGCGTGGCGCATGTTCGGGCAGCATGAACCCGGATGGTCGCGGGTTCAGGCCATTTGCGATTTCGTCCATGCGCATGTGACCTTCGGCTACCATCATGCACGATCGACGCGGACCGCATCGCAGGCCCTGTCCGAGCGTCATGGTGTCTGCCGCGACTTCGCGCATCTGGCGATCGCGCTGTGTCGCTGCATGAACATCCCCGCGCGCTACTGCACCGGGTATCTGAGCGATATAGGAGATCCGCTGCCCCATCCGGCAGGTGATTTCGCCGCCTGGATGGAAGTATATCTGGGGGGGCAGTGGTGGGTCTTCGATCCGCGCAACAATTGCCCTCGTTTCGCGCGATTTCTGGTCGCGCGCGGCCGCGATGCCACCGATGTGCCCCTGACCCAGACCTTCGGCGAGCATGTGATGACGGACTTCCGGGTCTGGACCGAAGAGGAGGTGCAGTCCGATGAAGTGCCCCCCGGGGGTGGCAATTGACTGCCCGCACCCCATGTATGAGGGAGGGCAGCACATTCCGGGCGTCCATACGACTGACCGGATCACCCGTCGGTTCCCGATCCCGCAAACAGCCGGACTGTATTGCCGGAAGCGGAAAACTCCGACCTTCGTGTGGCGTCATTTCTGACGCATTCGCCATGCGTGACGACCCCGTCGCCGCTTGTGGCGCCTTGCCTGCCCCCCTGAAGGACCGAACTTCCCGATGGACCGGCCAAGCACGAAACTGATCCGGCGCAGCGATGACGACATGCCGCAGCTGGCCAAACACGAGGAGCGGAAACCATGAACACAGTTTATCCGGGCACCTTGACGCCCAAACGCGCCAACAGCGACCTGCCGGCAGAGCGACATTGCCTGCGCTGCAAGACCGCGTTCTGGAGCGAAGGTTTCGGCGAACGCATCTGCAAGCGGTGCAAGACACAAGTGTCGTGGAAATCCGCGATCACTACCGGCGACGGCGGCAGCCGCCGTCGCTCGTCAAGATAGCGGGGACAGCGGCCATGCCGGTCCTGAACATCACCCACCGCACCGCATACCGCTATGCAAACGCGGTCGCGCCGGGGCCGCACCGCATGATGCTGCGCCCGCGCGAAACACGTGAATTGCGGCTTCTGGCGTTCGAGCTGATCGTCCAGCCCGAGGCGTTGGTGACATGGGCACATGATGTCCCGGGCAATTCCATCGCCACCGCCACGTTCAGCGGCCTGACCGACACCCTTGTGGTCGAAAGCCGACTAGCCGTCGATCTCAGCGCGCAGGCGTGGCCGGTTTTCGACATCTCGGCAGCGGCGCAGCAGTACCCCTTCCGCTACACCGATGAGGACTGGATCGACCTTGGCGCGTTGGCGCGTCCGCAGTACTTCGACGCGGCGGGGCGGCTGTCCGACTGGGTCGAGGGCTTTGTGATGGGGCG
Organism: Paracoccaceae bacterium; assembly: GCA_007123625.1. Lineage (GTDB taxonomy): Bacteria > Pseudomonadota > Alphaproteobacteria > Rhodobacterales > Rhodobacteraceae > Rhabdonatronobacter. The sequence goes on along the minus strand of SKKS01000107.1, from coordinate 17,353 downwards.
ACCGACCGACACCCTGTCGCTGCTTCAGGACGTAAGCAACGGCGTGTCCGGCCGGATCAACTACCAAAGCCGCGAGGTCGAGGGCACGCAAGGCCCGTTGGAAACGCTCGATCGCGGTTGGGGATCGTGCCGCGATATCGCCGTGCTGTTCGCCGAAGCGGTCCGCACGCTGGGATTTGGCGCCCGCATCGTCTCGGGCTATCTTTTCGACGCGTCGCGCGAACTGGTCGGATCGGCGGGGGCGGGTTCCACCCACGCCTGGGTCGAGGTGTTTGTGCCCGGTGCCGGCTGGATTTCGTTCGATCCGACCAACCGCTCAATGGGCTCGGCCAACCTTGTTCCCGTCGCCGCGGCCCGGCATATCACACAGGTTGCCCCAGTGACCGGCAGCTTTCACGGAGGGTCCGGAGACCTGCTCGAAATGGACGTGCAGGTCACCGTAAACCCGATCTGAAGCTGACTTTTTCTCCTCGGGTGCACTGCGCTGGCCTGGCATCACCCCAAAACTGCGACACCGCGACCTACGGCGTCCGGTTGCGCCACTGTTCCCTCCCACGCGCCTGCACCCGGCGACCGCCTGCCCGCGCGGATGCTGTCGGAAACGTCCGGCGCAAGCCGTCTTGCCATCCGCAATGCCCTGCTGCGGCTGACAAACCTCGGGCTGGTGACCCTGAACCTCATTCGCGGCGCCACGGTCATCTCGACCATGCCCGCCGAAGCGCGGCCGGTTTTCAAGGCCGAGTTACGTGGGGCTTTGTGCACCGCAGGTGCTTTCGCTCATTGCCCTGTCCTTGCTGCAGCGTCATCAGCAAGGCGGCGGAAAGGCGTCCCAAGTGTGGGCGCGGATCGCAAACAAGATTTGGCCGCCCGTTCCGCGTGCAAACCGGGAACTTGTGCCGTCGGATGGTTCGGACCGGTTGTCACGGCCCCGATTTCCGCAGCGTCACATCCGGCGCGGGCACCGTCTAGTGGCCACGAAACGCAAAGTAGATCCCGAATGATCCCACCAGAATCAGGCTCAATGCCCAGACGACATCAAGGTTGAACCATGTCCGCGAAAGGAATTTCAGACCGAAGTAGAAATAGATCGCCGCTGCGATGACGCCGCCCGCAACCGTCATGGCAAGGGTATGCGCAAAGGCCACGAAGAAGGCCGAGGCAATGTTCTGCCCCATCAGGTCGCGCGCGGCCTCGTGCCCGGCATCCCCCAGATCAGTGCCGCAGATACCCAGATAGATCGGCACCAGCATCAGCCCGGCCCCATGCGCCATTGCGGCAAGGAATGACCACAGCACCAGCCGGGACGGGGCAACCCGCGCCAGAAAGCGCGGGTGCCTGCGGTTGATCAGCAAATACACGCCCGCCGCGATCACAAGCGCGCCCGCACCGATGCGGATCTCCGTTTCCCAATCGACCAGCGCGGTCATCATCGAAAACGGCAACAGGATCGCCAGCATCGCCAGCAGATGCCCGAAGGCCAGCGCCCCGATGGCTTTCGCCATCGCGACGTGCCGCCCCTCCATCAACCCGGCCGATACCGCCAGCGGCCAACCCATGCCAGGATTGACGCCATGATAGACGCCGGACAGGATGACGGCCCCCCAAAGGGCCGTCAGCGTTGTTGCATCAAGCTCCATTCAGACGTTGGGATAGCAGAAACTGTCGGTCGAGCAGTCGCCGCCTTCCAGCCGGATCTGGTGCGCGCGGTGGCCCTTGGGGAAGTTGACGTAGAAATCGCGGTCCAACGTCAGCCCGCCATTTTCGCCGACATGCGCCATGACCATCTGGCCGCCTTCCTGCCCCGGATAGAACTGGTTGTCCCATGTGGAATAAAGCGAATTGGTCCAGTAGACGCGCTTGCCATCGCGGCTGATCTCGACCATCTGCGGCCCGAAGGCGAAATCGCCCCCGCCGGGGTGCTTGGTGCCGTGCGCGATCCCGCCCAGTTCGACCTTGCCCGCAAGGAACGGGTTCATCGGGTCCGATACATCATATTGGCGCATCTCGCCCAAGCCCCAGCAGGCGACATACAGGTATTTGTCGTCAAGGCTCAGGTCGATATCGGTGATCAGCGGCGGCACTGCGCCAAAGCCCTGCAACAGCGGCGGCAGATTGGCGGGGTCTTCGGGGCGCGGGTCGATGGTGATGGTCTTCTTGGATTGCCATGTGCCATCCGCGCCGCGCCACCATGTGAAGATCGCGCCTTGCAGGTTGGTCGTATCCACCACCACACCGCAGAAACCATAGGATTTCTTTGGGTCGTGCGCTGGCCGGATTTCCAGCGCCATCTGGTAGTTTTCGCCAAAGTCGATGGTCTGGATGTTCTTGCGGCGGCGCAGGTCCCAGAAATGGATCGAATGACCGTACTTGTTGGACAAAAGGTCCTCGGGCACGATCCCGTTCTCGAATTGCGGCGGCAGGCCCCATTCGGAACTTACCATGTAATCCTGCGGCAGGTTCCACCAGAAATCGTAATGCTTGTCCTGCTTGCCCCGGTCCATCTCATACCGACCGATCACCTCGAAGGTTTCGCAATCCATGATGAAGATCCCCGGCGGTCCGTCCATGCCATCCTTGCCACCGCCTCCCAGGGTCGAAACATAGATCCCTTCCGGCCCGCAATGAATGGTATGGGGGCGTGAATAGCCGGTCTTGGCGAAGACCTCCTCGGGTTCGATGATCTTGTGGATCTTCAGGTCCAGCGGGTCCTTGGTGTCGATCACATAAATGCGCGACGACCGGATGCCCGGCACGATCAGGTAGCGGCGTTCAAGAAACGCATGGCCCGACAGCGGCGACAGCGATGACGAGCAGGCATTCCAGCCGAAATGATGAAACTCATCGCCCGTGTTGGGCATCAGAAGCTGATGGACAATGGTGCCATAGCTGTCGGATTTCGGATTCAGGTCCACTACGGCGATCCCGTCGGGCTGCGAGCCGTCGGGGCTGAGCATCACCACGAAGCCGTGGTTTTCTGCCGGGGCCTGCATGGCAAGTTGTGCCGTGGCGTGAAATGTCGGATCTGGTCGTAGAGTCATGTCATCCTCCCTGAAGTGAATATGCCCGTACCGGGCCGTTCCGATGTCTTTCCCCTTCTTCGCAGGGTGGCCGGTGTCTCCTCAAACCTCGGCCACGTTGCACAGTTGAATGGCCCCACTGACGCGGGTGGCCAGATCGACAAGTTTTTGCCCGATCTCGATACGATAGGTTGCGCCAAAACGCCGGATCGGCCCCACGGCACCGACGCTGAAGATCGCACCGATATTGCCGATGGAAACCGGCGCCGCCACACTGGCGATCCCGATGTCGATTTCCTGATCGCAATCGGCAAATCCGCGCGCCGCGATCCGGGCGAATTCCGCGCGCAGTTCGTCCTCGGTCGTCTTGGTATGTTCGGTATAGGCTTTCAGGCTTTTGCGGATGATGCTGGTCTGAAACTCGGGCTCGGCAAAGGCGGCGATGGCCTTGGAGCACGAACAGGCATGCATCGGGCGCACGCCAAGCCCGGGATGGATGAAGGCGCGCGCGGGATCGTCGGGGGTTTCGGCGTGGATGATTTCCACCTGGTTGTTGCGAAACCGGGACAGGAACACCGTTTCATTGAACTGGACCGCTGCGGCCTTCAGCAAGGGCGCTGCCGCCCTGCGAACATCCACGTCGGATTTGCCCAGCAGGGCGATCCGGATGAGACGTTCGCCAATGATGACGCGCCCGTCGCCTGACGGTGCTTCGGCAAGTCCCTGATCCTGAAGCGTCTGAACCAGCCGGTAGCAGGTCGGCTTGGGCAATCCCGTTGCCTTGTGGATTTCCGCAACCGAGACGGGCCGCCCCGCCACGGCCACGATCTCCAGAATAGCAAGCAGACGGTCCAGGTGCATGCCGGTCGAATCTTTTCAAAACACGAGACAATTTATCAAATGATGATATCAATATCATGAAATGCAAGTAAAATCGCGCCGTCTTGTCACTTGCGAAACAAAGCGACCGCAGGCTTGGGCGCCGAAAACCCAAGGAAATCACGCTGGTGAAGGCTGATGTAGGTCCGGTCGCGATCGGCTTGCAGGGTCACGCGTGCGGCGCCATCGCGATCACCAGATTGCTGCGTTTGTGGCCGCTGTCGGCCAGCGTATGGCTTGTGCGATGTCCGATCGCGGGAACTGCGCTTCGATTACCGGGTGATAGGCGCCGGATTCGTACAGCGCCTCATCCGCGCTCAGTTCGCGTGCCAGTGCCAGCCAGCGCGGATAGCGAAAGACCAGCACCGCAAGAAAACGGCCCGCAGACACAAAGACGCCGGTGAGGCCGGACAACCAGCCTGTGCCGAAATGTTTGGGGAACATATATCCAAGGAATTCTCTGTAAACCGGTCAAGTAAGGTATATTTGTCGCCCGGCTCCGCTTTTTCCTCCAGGACGTCATCATTCTTGTTCAGCCGTTGCCACCGCCTGAAACGCCGCGCGAGCCTTTGCCCTTCGGCTGATCACCCCTACCGTTCAAGCGTCTTGCGCGGCGGATGGCCTTCTGATGCGCTGCCTTGCTCAACTGCAGATCAAGTCTTGCCGACTAAACACCGTCGCGGAACCTGTTCAGACAGCAAGCGCGCTGCCATCGGCGCGCGGGTCCACGGCCACCTCGATCAGCCCGCTTGCGTGGCGCGACACCGCGCCCGCATGACCCGCCAGATCGCTGAACGCAGGCAGCAATTCGACCTCATGGCCCGCATCGGCCAGTGCCCGCACCAGCGCCGGGTCGAAACGATCCTCTAGCTTCAGGCTCTCGGTCGCCTGTCCCCAGGTCTTGCCCAGAAGCCACCGCGGGGCGGTGACTGCGGCCTGCATTTCCTGTCCGAACATCACATGCCGCGAATAAACGGCCGCCTGCGTCTGGGGCTGTCCTTCGCCGCCCATGGTGCCATAGGCCAGCACGCGGCCATCGGGCAGATGCGCCAGCGCGGGATTGAGCGTGTGAAACGGCCGCGCCCCGGGGCGCAGCTGGTTCGGTCCCGGTGCAAGCGCGAAACCCGCACCACGGTTCTGGAAAAACACGCCGGTTTCGGAACAGGTCAACCCCGAGCCGAATTCCCAGAACACCGACTGAATGAAGCTGACCACGCAGCCCTGTGCATCGGCGGCGCCCATCCAGATGGTATCGCCCGGCTTCGCCACCTCTGGCCAGGGTCGCGCCCGTTCTGGGTCGATGCTGCGGGCCAGGTCATCGAGCGCCTGCGGTTCCAGCCACGCCTGCGCGGGGACAGGCATGTGATCGGGGTCGCCCAGCTCGGCGTTGCGGCGGATGAAGGCAAGCTTCGTCGCCTCGATCAGCCCGTGCAGATGCGCGAAGCCATCGGCACTGGCGATGCCCAGCCGGTCGAACAGCGCGAGGATCATCAGCGAGCTGACCCCCTGCGTCGGAGGCGGCATGTTGAACACCCGCCCGCTGCGCAGATCGGTGAACAGAGGCGCCACCACCTCGGCCGAGAAACCGGCCAGGTCTGGCAACCGCAGCGGGCTGCCCTCAGCCTTAAGGAAACCCGCGTGGCTGCGCGCAATATCGCCGTCGTAGTAGTCGCGCAGGCCAACCTGGGCCAGATGCGCAAGCGTGTTCGCAAGCGCGAGTTGCCTGAGCAGATGCCCCGGCTCCGGCGGTGCGCCATCCACCAGAAAGGCATCGGCGAAACCCGGCACATCGCGCAGGCCATCCAGCTTTTCGGTGGTGGTCCGGCGCTGGTTGTTGGTCACGGCAACGCCATCGCGCGCCAGCGCTATCGCCGGGGCAAGAAGCTCCGCCAGCGGCATGCGCCCCGCCTGCGGACGCAGTGACAGCGCGCTTTCCCATCCGGCAATCGTCCCCGGCACGGTCAGGGCCGCCAGCGCCCCGCGTGAAGGCAGATTGTCGCTGACACCCTGCGCGGCATACCACTCCGGTGTCGCCAGCGCTGCCGCCCGACCGCAGGCGCTGATCCCGACCGGCTCCTGTCCGGGGCGGTGAATCAGCCAGAACCCGTCGCCCCCGATCCCGTTCATATGTGGATAAGCCACGGCGATCGCGGCGGCGGCGGCCACCATCGCCTCTATCGCGCTGCCACCGGCGCTCAGGATGTCACGCCCTGCCAGCGCGGCTGCCCGATGCGGCGCGCTTACACCCCCGCCGTACCCCATTGCAGCTGTCAGCATGTCACCACCCGATGGCTTGCGGCAACCACGTTGCCAGTTGCGGCATGAAGAACACCATTGCGAGCGCTATGAACTGCAATCCGATGAACGGAAGCGCGCCCTTGTAGATATCCATCGTGCTGACCCCGGGCGGCGCGACACCTTTCAAAAAGAAGAGCGACCACCCGAACGGCGGCGTCAGGAAGCTTGTCTGCAGGTTCAGACAGATCAGGATGCCCAGCCAGACCGGATCGACCCCGGCCTGCATGAAGAACGGCAGGAACAGCGGTAGCGCGATATAGGTGATCTCGATCCATTCCAGAAAGAAGCCAAGCACGAAGACCAGAAGCAACATGAAAAGCAGCGCCCCGTTCACCCCGCCGGGCACCCAATCGAACATGCGCTGCACCAGATGCTCGCCCCCAAGCCCGCGGAAAGCCAGTCCGAAGACCTGCGCGCAGATCAGGATGAAGAACACCATGGCCGAGATAAGCAGCGTGGAGCGCGCCACCTGATACAGCATCGACAGCGTCAGCCGTCCCGACAGCGCCACGAACAGCAGCGCGCCCACGGCCCCCATCGAAGCGGCCTCGGTCGGGGCGGCAATACCGCCGATGATGCTGCCCAGCACCGCAACCACCAGGCCGACCGGCGGGCCGACAACCAGCACCACCTTGCGCAGCAATTGCCAACGCGACAGGGCGCGGCGCTCGTCGACAGGGATCGGCGGCATGGCCCCCGGGCGCCACCAAGCATACGCCAGGATCGCAACGATATAGACCGCCGCAAGCGTCAGCCCCGGAACCATGGCCGCCGCGAACATGGTGCCCACGGATTCCTGCAAGATATCGGCCAGCAGGATCAGCACCAGCGACGGCGGAATGATCTGTCCCAGCGTCCCTGAAGCGCAGATCATCCCGCTGGCCACCGTTTTCGGATACCCCCGTCGCAGCAGCGTTGGCAGGGTCAGCAACCCCAGCGTGACGATGGTCGCCCCCACTATACCCGTGGCCGCGCCCAGAAGCACGCCCACGAATATGATCGCCACGCCCATGCCGCCCTGGATATTGCCGAACAGATGGCCCACCACGTCGATCAGCTCTTCCGCTAATCGTGATTTCTCCAGCATCACGCCCATGAACACGAACAGCGGGATCGCCATGAGCGTATAATTCGTGACAACACCATAGATGCGGGACGGCACCAGGTTGAACAGCATCGGGCCGAAGCCGATATACCCGAACACGAACGCGGACACGGCCAGCGCAATACCGACCGGAATGCCGACGATCAGCAGCACGAAGAACGCAGCTATCATGGCGATAGCCAGCATTTCGTTGGGACTCATGGAGACTTTATCCTTGTTTCTGGACGATCATGCGTGCTTGCGCGGTGGCAGCGCGAACACCTGACGCAGCACATGGGCCAGACCTTGAATCGCAAGCAGCGCGAACCCGATGGGAATCAGTGCCTTGAGCGCAAACCGCCACGGCAGGCCGCCAGGGTTGGGCGATCCTTCGCCGCGCGCATAGGACATTTCGACCCAAGGCAGCGACAGCTTGACCATGGCCACGCCGAAGCCGATCATCAACACCCCGCCAAGGATCTCGATGCCACGTTGCACGGCGGGGCCAAAACGGTCGAACAGCACGTCCACCCGCACCTGCTCGCCCGAGAACAGCGCATAGGACATGCCGAACAGCGCGATGGGCGAAATCAGGTGCCACTGCAATTCCTGCGCCCAGACCGCACCGGTGCGGAACAGGTAGCGGGCGAAAACGTCGCCCGCCACCAGCAGCACCAGCGCCACGCAGGTCCATGCAGCCAGAATGCCGAATCCCTTCACTATCGCTTCGAGAAACAGCACGATACGCGTGACAGCCGGTTTCATGCGGATCACATTTCCAGAATGTCCTTGAACCAGGACACCTCGCTGATCCTGGCCCAGCCGTCGTGGTCGGCCTTGAACGCGAAATAGCTGTCATGCACCTTGCGTACGATCTCGGAAGCGTTGGCCTCGGTTTCCAGCGTGTCCATGGTGGCTTCGCGCAGGGCGCTGATCACCGATGGCGGCAGCGGGGCCGCCGTCACGCCGTGGTTTGTGACCAGATCGGTCAGCGCGGGGCCGTTCACTGATTCCGACCAGATGAGGCTTTCCAGACACGCCGCCTGCGATGCCTGCCTGACAATCATCTGCAGGTCTTCGGGAAGGCTTTCCCACGCCGTCTTGGAAATCAGCAACTCGCCCGTGGTCGCCGGTTCATGCCACCCCGAGGTGTGATAGAACTTCGCCGCCTGGTGCAGACCCAGCGCACGGTCCTGATAGGGGCCGACGAATTCGGCCGCATCGATCACGCCGCGTTCCAGCGCCGGGAAGATCTCGCCGCCCGGCAGCAGGCGGGTATCGACGCCAAGTGCCGCATAGACGCGCCCGGCCAGCCCCGGAATGCGCATCCGCAACCCGTTCAGCTGGCCAACATCCTCGACCGGTTCGCGGAACCAGCCGGTCATCTGCACGCCGGTGGAATTCATCGGGAAGGCAACCAGACCGAACGGCTCATAGACTTCCTGCCACAGCTCCAGACCGCCGCCGTGAAAAAGCCACGCCATGTGGCCCATGTACGACATGCCGAAGGGAACGGTGGTGAAATACTGTGCCGCGAATGTGTTGCCCGACCAGAAATAGCTGTTCGAGGCGTTCATCTCGACCACGCCCTGCTGGACGGCATCGAAGCCCTCGAACGCCGGGATCAGTTCGCCCGCCGCAAAGTGCTGGATGTTCAGCCGACCGCCGGACATGATCCGGATCTTCTGGATGATGTCCGTCGGGCTGCCTGGACCCACAGTGTAGAACGGCGCCGTCGGGCCGTAGCTGTTGGTCATGCGCCAGTTGAAAGTGTCCTGCGCCCGTGCCACGCGCGGCGCGGCCACGCCGGCGCCGACCGCGCCCAGGGCCGAAGTAGAAAGAAATGTGCGACGATCCATCTGATCCTCCGTGCAGCGTTTGTTGGGTCGGCATTCGGAACACCGCCGACAAGCTGTGGTTAAACCGTGTGCAGTCGAACGCTACTTTCACCGCCAGAAAAACACAGGAAGACGGCGCACCAGATAAAATTGCGTATTATGAATGCAGTTTAGGTTTGCTTTGCACTTTAAACAAGCGAAATTTCCACAGGGCACGCTGCGCACTGAATCGGCTGGGCATCAAGGCATGAACCGGGGGCAACCCGCGCCGACAACTGCGCCCCAAAATGGCGCTCATCCCGTCCGCGCATGCGGTTTTCCCAGAGGTTGTGATCCCGGCGCGCAGGCAATTCCCGTAAGGGTGCTCATCAGGTCAAGGACAATGTCGTTGGTCGCGGGATCTGACAGCCGCAAGATCACCTGGCGCACCGGACGGTCACGCCAACCCGGATCGGGCGGCAAAACTCCGCGCGGGAACCGCAGCCGCGCAGGAAATCGAAGCCTGTCCGGTAGACGGCGCGGAAGCGGTGACGCCCGCACTCGCCGACATCAACCGGCTGCCAGTCAGGCCCGCATCAACGGCGTCGCGCAGGAACCGCCAGTGTCAGCGCCGGACACTGCGTGCGTTCTGCGCCCCGCGCACGACAATGGTGCGCACCCCGTCCAGCCGCCTGTCGGTGATCCGGAGCCCGGCACTGACCGTGCGCGACTGGGGCGTGGATACGCGGGTCTGGGTGCGCGGCGCTGCAACGCGGAATTCGTAGGTGAGTACACCATCCAGTGGCCGCCCCTCGTTCTGCGCCACCAGCTCGGCATCCCACCACCCTTGCGTGGGCATGATCCCCGCGGCGCGGATGATCGCCCCGCCGGGGTAACGCTCGACCGCCATGTCGCTGATCTCGGCGGCCAGCGCGCGGTTATCAAGCTGTGTGGTCCAGCCTCCGTCCGGCGTCAGGGTCGCGACCTCCGAAGACTGACCGAACCAGTTGAACGGGTTGACCCGCGAATCGCGAATGGACGCGCATCCACCAAGTGCCAGCACCAGCGCCATCCCGGCCAACAGCGGTCTGTACATCATGCGCCCCTCATTTCATCCTTGCACCGGGTTAGCGCAATCCGGTCGCTTTGAAAACCCGCCACAACGCTTTGCAGGCGTGTGCGAAGTGTCTGGGGACTGGACCTGACGCGCCTGCGCGCCTAAGTCAGGAATGAAGCAACGGAAGGCCCCAATGACCAGCGCCGCATTCGAAGAAATCGCCGAAACCTTCGAGTTCCTCGACGACTGGGAGGAACGCTACCGCCATGTGATCGAGCTTGGCCGCGCCATGCCGCCGATGGAGGACGCGCTCAAGGTGCCCGCCAACAAGGTCGACGGCTGCGCCAGCCAGGTCTGGATCCAGCCGCTGATCGACGGGACCGGCCCGCAGGCGCGGTTCGATTTCCGGGGCGACAGCGACGCCATGATCGTGCGCGGGCTGATCGCCGTGCTGCACGCGCTCTATTCAGGCCAGACGCTGAGCGATGCGGCGGCGATCGATGCACAGGCGCAGCTTGCAAGGCTGGGGCTGGATGAACACCTGTCGTCGCAACGCTCGAACGGGCTGCGCGCCATGGTCGGGCGTATCCACGCCATCGCGACGCAGGCCGCCGCCTGATACCCTGCCGCGCCCCTACACCGCGCGCCGCATCATCCGGTGGGCGATGCCCGCGTCCATGAACTCGGGCCCCTCGGCCAGGAAGCCCAGCCGCTCGTAGAACCGCAGCGCATGGGTCTGCGCGCCCAACACCGCGGCCTCGATCCCGTCCATCGCGGCAAGCTCGGCCACTGCGGCGCGAATCAAGGCCGCGCCGATCCCCTGCCCCCGCGCCGTGCGCCGCACGCACACGCGCCCGATCTTGCCGGTGCTCCCGGTCACCAGAATCCGCGCCGTGCCCACCGGACGGCCCGCCCAGCGCGCCAGCAGATGGATCGCTTCGTCATCGCGGCCATCGCGCTCGTCGGCATCGGACACCGACTGCTCGTCGATGAACACCTCGCGGCGCAGGTCCCAACAGGTCTCAAGGTCATCGCTGCGCACAATCTCAAGCACCATCCTGCCCCCCGTTGAAATACGCCTGCAAAATCCGGCCATAGACCGCCTTGAGCGCCACAATCTGGTCGATCTCGGCGGATTCGTCCACCTGGTGCATGGAATTGCCCACCAACCCGAACTCGACCACCGGGCAATGGGCGCGGATGAACCGCGCATCCGACGTCCCGCCCGAGGTCGACAGCACCGGCGTCACACCGGTTTCCTCCGCCACCGCCCGCACCACCAGATCCGACAACGGCCCAGGCGGGGTCAGGAACGCCTCGCCCGACACACGCACCTCCAGAGCAAGGGCGGTCCCGGTCGCGGCGGTCACCGCTGCCGCCTCGTCCCGCAACCACGCCTCCAGCGACGCACCCGTGTGACGGTCGTTGAAGCGAATGTTCAGCACCGCCCGCCCCTGCGCCGGAATCACGTTCGAGGCAGGGTTGCCCACATCCACCGTGGTCAGCGCCAGGGTCGACGGGTCGAACGCCTCGGTCCCGCCATCCAGTTCTGCGCGCGCAAGACGGTCCAGCAGCGCCACCAGCGACGGCAACGGGTTCAGCGCCTTGTGGGGATACGCCGCATGCCCCTGCCGCCCGGTTGCCGTGATCGTCGCGGTCAGGGACCCCCGGCGTCCGATCTTGACCATGTCGCCAAAAGTGTCGGGACAGGTCGGCTCGCCCACCACGCAGACATCCATCCGCTCGCCCGTGGCGGCCATCCAGTCCAGAAGCGCCACCGTGCCGTCGGTCGCGGGGCCCTCCTCGTCGCCGGTGATGGTCAGCACGACTGCGCCTTCGGGGGGTGTCGCGCGCACGAAATCCACCGCCGCTGCCACAAAGGCCGCCACGCCCGATTTCATGTCACATGCACCGCGCCCCCAGACGCGGCCATCCGCAACCGTGCCCCCGAACGGGTCAACGCGCCACGCCCCCGCATCGCCCACGGGCACCACATCAGTATGGCCGTTAAACCCGAAGCTGCGCGCAGCGCCCTTCGGCCCCCAGCGTGCGAACAGGTTCGCGACCCCACCCCGGTCCACCCGCTCGCACGCGAAGCCCGCCGCCCCCAGCACCCCGGCCAGCAGCGTCAGGGCGCCGCCTTCTGCGGGCGTGACGGACGGGCAGCGGACCAGCGCCGCCGTCAACGCCACCGGATCAAGCTGTTCCACCCCTTACCCCCATCATCTGTGCACAAATATCCTCGGGGGGTGAATTGCCCGGAACGGGCAAGAGGGGGGCTGACAGCCCCCCTTGACCACGCCTGCGCCTCAGCCTTCGTCGCGCAGAAGCGAATCCAGCCGCGCGCGTTCCTCCTTGGACAACTCGTCGGGGCCGATGTCGGGCGCAGCTTCGCGCCGCCGCAGATATACCCCCGCCGAGATCAGCGCCAGCAGCAGCATCGCCGGGGCGCTGATCCACAGGATCATGTTCGCGCCTTCGGTGGTGGGGCGCAGCAGCACGAATTCGCCGTAGCGGTCCACGACAAAGGCGAGCACCTGCGCATCGCTGTCGCCTTCAAGCAGGCGTTCTCGCACCAGCAGGCGCATGTCGCGCGCCAGATCGGCATTGGATTCGTCGATCGATTCGTTGCGGCAGACAAGGCAGCGCAAATCGGCCGACAGCGCCCGCGCGCGTGCTTCCAGCGCCGGATCGTCCAGAACCTCGTCCGGTTGCGGCCCGGCCAGCGCAACACCCCCGATCAGCCCTGCGCCCAGCAGCAGCGGCACGCAAACCGCCAGCGCCCACGCGATCGCCCGCAGCCCGCTCATTCCGCCGGCACCGCGTCGCGCGGCCCCTTTCCGCCCGCTTTTGCCGCCCCTGCCGCGACCCGGTAGCGCCGGTCGCTCAGACTCAGCAGGCCGCCCAGTGCCATCAGCGCACAGCCGAACCACAGCCAGTTGGCAAAGGGCTTGATATGCGTGCGGATCGCCCAGCCGCCGCCATCCTGCGGATCGCCCATCACGACATACAGATCATGCGTCAACCCGTAGCGTAGCCCGACCTGCGTGGTCGGCATCCCTGCGGCCGGATAGATACGTTTCTCCGGGCGCACCTGTCCGGTCACGCCATCGTCGCGCACGAAATCGACGAACGCCATGGTCGAGGTGAAATTCGGCCCCTGCACCCGCTGCACGTCCTGAAGGGTCAGTTCATAGGCCCCGTGGCGCCAGCTTTCGCCGTCGTGCACCACGCGAATGTCTTCGGTTTCCCAGCCGACAAGGGCCGCCACGGCAAACACCGCCACGCCCATGCCCGAATGCGCCACAGCCTTGCCCCAGTCCGCGCGGGGCAAACGGCCCAGCCGGCCCAGCCGCCCGGCCACGGCGCCCCGGCCGGTGCGCGACCACAGGTCGGCGCCCGCGCCCAGCACCACCCAGAGGCCCAGCGCCACGCCCACCGGCACCAGAACAGAGCCCCCCGTCTGCATCGCCCAGACCAGCGCGCCCATCGCCACTGCAAAGGCCGCCAGCCCAACGAGCGGCCGCACCGCGCGGCCCAGATTGCCGCGCTTCCACGGCAGCATCGCGCCAATCGGCAGAACCATCGCCAGCGCCACCATGAAGGGCGTGAACGCCGTATTGAAGAACGGCGGCCCCACCGACAACACCCGGTCGAACAGCATTTCCGCGATCAGCGGCCACATGGTCCCCACGAACACCACAAAGGATGACACTGCCAGCAGCACGTTGTTGATCACCAGCGCAGATTCGCGACTGACGGTGGAAAACACGCCCTTGGCCTCCATCACATTCGCCCGCGCGGCGAACAATGTCAGCGCGCCGCCCATGAAGAACGCCAGTATGAACAGGATGAACACCCCGCGTTCCGGGTCCATCGCAAAGGCATGCACCGAGGTCAGCAGCCCAGACCGCACGATGAACGTGCCGATCAGCGAAAAGCCGAAAGCCAGGATCGCCAGCAGGATGGTCCAGCTTTTCAGCGCCTCGCGCTTTTCGACCACGATGGCCGAATGCAGCAGCGCCGCCGCAAACAGCCACGGCATGAGGCTGGCATTCTCCACCGGATCCCAGAACCAGAACCCACCCCAACCCAGCTCATAGTACGCCCACCAGGACCCAAGCGCGATGCCGATGGTCAGGAACACCCAGGCCGCCAGCGTCCAGGGCCGCACCCAGCGCCCCCACGCGGCATCGACCCGCCCCTCGATCAGCGCGGCCACGGCAAAGCTGAACGCCATGCTCAGCCCCACATAGCCCAGGTACAGGAACGGCGGGTGCAATGCCAAGGCCGGGTCCTGCAACAGGGGGTTCAGATCGCGCCCGTCGAAGGGCGGAAAAGCCATGCGCTCGAACGGGTTCGACGTGAATATGGTAAAGGCCATGAATGCGGCGGTGATCGAGGATTGCACCGCCAGAACCCGCGCCTGCAGGGTCGCTGGCAGATTCGCCCCGAACCAGGCGGCGCACGCCCCGAACAACGTCAGGATCAGCACCCACAAGAGCATCGAACCCTCGTGATTCCCCCACACCCCCGAAATCTTGTAGATCAACGGCTTCGCGGTATGCGAGTTCGACACCACCAGCCGGACCGAGAAGTCCGAGGTCACAAACGCCCATGTGAGCGCCATGAAACTCACGGCAATCAGGAAAAACTGCGCCGAAGCCATGGGCCGCGCCACCGCCATCCAGTCCGACCAGCCCTTGTGAGCGCCCACCAGCGGCACCAGGGATTGCGCGAGCGCCACCGCGAAGGCGAGGATCAGCGCGAAATGTCCGATTTCTATGATCATGTGCGGGTTATATGCTAAATCCGCCCACTGGCAAACTGCATCACGCGGTCGCAGTCGCAGTCTGCGCTCACACTTCGGTCAACCCGAAACCGCGCAGGTTTTCTGCACTGCCGCGCGCCGGTCAGACGGGCGCGCGGACCTCAGGGGCCGCTGCGCTGCGGGCTTCTGCTGTCCAGCTTCAGACGGGTTTCGAACGCGCGCGAGATATGGTCCTTCAGCGCCGCATAGGCCCCGTCGCCATCGCCTGCGGCAATCGCCTCTACAATCGCGTGATGCTCGCTCACCGTCTCGTTCGGGCGCCCTTCGGCGGCGATGGACGTGGTCGCCAGCAAGGCCATCGACCGATGCACAAGGTCAAGCTGCTGTACCAGGTACCGGTTGTGCGACGCCAGATGTATCTGCTTGTGGAACCGGCGGTTGGCGCGGCTCATGGCCTCGGGGTCGGCCAGAAGCTTGCGGTCGTCCTCGACCATGCCGCGCAGCACGCGGACTTCTTCGGCGGTGGCGTGCCGCGCCGCCAGACGCGCGGCCAGCCCCTCCAGTTCCGCGCGCACCACATAAAGCTCGGCGAGCTGGTTATGGTCCAGCGACGCCACGATCAACGACCGCCCGTCCCGCGCGAGCAGGGATTGCGTCTCCAACCGTTGCAACGCCTCGCGGATGGGGGTGCGTGACACACCGAACCTCTCGGCCAGCTCCGATTCCACCAGCCTGTCGCCGGGCTTGTAGACGCCCACGTCGATCGCATCGAGGATCAGCGAATAGGCGTCGGTCTGGGTCCTGAGGTCGGTCATTGGGCATCCCGTTCGCGGCGGATGCGCAACAATGCCCCGCCCCGCGCGGCAGGCGCAAGCGCTAACATTGTCGCGGCAGTTGCGCCGGGTGCTGCCGGGCGCTACATCGTCCAGCATGCCTGCTGAACGCTTTCACCATGTCCGCACTTGGGTGTTCGATCTCGACAACACCCTGTACCCGCCCGAAACCCGCCTGTTCGATCAGATCGACGTGCGGATGACGGTGTATATCATGAATACGTTGCGTGTTGATCGCGACACCGCCAGTCGCCTGCGCCATCAGTACTGGATGGAACACGGCACCACGCTTGCGGGATTGATGCGCGAACACGACATGGCGCCGGAGAACTATCTGGAAATGGTGCATGACATTGACTTCTCGGCCCTTGCACCGGACCCGGACCTGCGCGCACGCATCGAAGCGCTGCCCGGGCGGCGGGTGGTGTACACCAATGGCTCGGCCCCTTATGCGGGGCGGGTACTGGAAGGGCGCGGGCTTTCGGGGCTGTTCGATGCGGTCTATGGGGTCGAACACGCAGGCTACCGCCCCAAGCCGGAGCGCGCCGCGTTCGAGACCGTCTTTGCGATCGATGCCATAGACCCCGGCACGGCGGCGATGTTCGAAGACGACCCGCGCAACCTGGCCGCGCCGCACGCCATGGGCATGCGCACCGTCCATGTCGCGCCCGAGCCGCTTGCGGCGCCGCATATCGAACACCACACTGACGATCTGGGTGGCTTTCTGTCGCAACTACTGCGCTGAGCGCGCGGTTGCCCATACCCTCTGCACTGTGGCATAACGTCCCGGACGCGCGCGCTATCCCGTCCGGAGGACATGACAATGGCTGACACCACCCCCCGCCCCGCACCGCACCGCGAACCCGAACCCTGGGGCATCTGGATTGCCGTTCTGGTGGCGGTCCTTCTGATCGTTGGCAGCATACTGGTAGGCGGCCTGCCCGGGCTGGCGGTTCTGGGCGTGATCCTGAGCGGCGTGATGCTGATTGTGATGTCCTGGGTTGTCCTGGGCTGACGTCACCTTTTGCGGATGCGGCAATCTGCCCTGCTGCAGCGCGGCGGGGCGATCCTAGATCATGGCACAACCTGAAAAGGAAATGCCATGACCGACACAACCAAAATCACGACCCCCGAAACCAACCGCAACTGGCGTAACGCCGAAGAGCCTTGGCCCTTCTGGGCGGCAGTGCTGGTGTTTCTCAACATCATCGTTATTGCCGCGATGAATTTTGGCCTGCCGGGGCTGGTGGCGGTGATGGTGCCGGCCGCGATCGGCATGCTGATCGTTGTGCTGCTGATCGCGACGGGTTGAGCACGGCCTGACCGGTGCGGGCGCGCCTGCAGCCGTCGGACCGGCTATAGTTCGAACGGCTCTGTCACGTGCGGGGGCTCGGCTTCGGGGTCGGCCTCGGGCGCATCGTCCGGGACAGGCGAGTCGAGGCCCTGTCAGCGGCGCAGAATTATGTCGCCGTTGGGCAGCACCTCGGGCGGGTGGAAAGCGCGCAGGCCACCGAACTGGTCGAACAAGTCGCGCAGCCGCTGGCCCAGCTCATCGGCCCTCGGCTCCAGTTCGCGCAGATGCGGGGCGATGTCGTCC
>SKKS01000288.1 GCA_007123625.1 Paracoccaceae bacterium | reverse complement strand
GGCTTGCCGCGCCCATGGGATCAGCAATGGTCGCTGCGGATGCAGCAGATCCTGGCATATGAAACCGACCTGTTGGAATACGGTGACCTTTTTGACGGGAATCCGGTGATCGAACAGAAGGTCGCGGAACTGAAGGACAGCGCGCGCGCCGAACTGGCGCAGATCGACGCGATGGGTGGGGCCGTGGGTGCCATCGAACACATGAAGCGCGCGCTGGTCGAAGCGAATGCCGACCGGATCGGGCGGATCGAACGGGGGGAAACGGTTGTTGTCGGGGTCAACCGGTACACCACATCCGAGCCATCACCGCTGACCACCGGCGAAGGCGCGATCATGAAGGTTGATCCGAAGGCAGAGGCGGACCAGATTGAACGGCTGCAGGCATGGCGGGCCGCCCGGGACGAGGGCGCCCTGCGCCGCGCCCTGACCGCGCTGCAACAAGCCGCGCGCGACGGTGGGAACATCATGCCGCCATCGATTGCTGCAGCCCGCGCCGGGGCGACAACCGGGGAGTGGGGCGCGGCCATCCGCGCGGTCTTTGGCGAGTACCGTGCACCGACCGGAGTATCCGCCGCCGTGTCCAACCGAACCGAGGGGCTGGACGACATCCGCGGCGCCGTGGACGCAGTGAGCGCTAAACTGGGGCGGCGGTTGCGGTTTGTCGTCGCGAAACCCGGACTGGATGGTCATTCCAATGGCGCGGAACAGATTGCCGCTCGGGCGCGCGATTGCGGCATGGACATCCACTACGAAGGTATCCGCCTGACCCCGGCCGAGATCGTGAAGGGCGCGGCCGCCGAAGGCGCGCATGTGGTCGGGCTGTCGATCCTGTCGGGCAGCCATTTGCCATTGGTGCGCGAGGTCATGGACCGGATGCGCGCAGCAGGACTGGGTGACGTGCCGGTCATCGTCGGGGGGATCATCCCCGAAGAGGATGCGGACTTGCTTCGCAGCATCGGCGTCGCCGCCGTCTATACCCCGAAGGATTTTGAGTTGAACCGGATCATGATGGATATTGTCGGCCTGTGCCGCAGCCAGACCGAAGCTGCCGAGTGATAGCCACCAAGCGTCGGCGTTAGCGGTTAAAAGACAGCGCTTGGCACAAATGATCCAATTGTTCCAATGACTTGTATCGAATAACCACCTTGCCCTCGCCGCCCGGGTGGTGATCGATTGTCACGGACATGCCCAGGTTTGCGGCAAGGTCCTGTTCCAGGATGCGGGTATCTGCGTCCTTGGAGCTGCTGGACTTCTGGCGCGGGCGCGGTGTTCCGCGACCGGGTTTGCTTGCCAGCGCCTCGGTCTCGCGCACGGACAACCCGCGCGCAAGCACCTGACGCGCCAACTCGGCGGGGTTCTCGGTGGTGATGAGTGCGCGCGCGTGGCCTGCACTCAGACGCCCTTCGCGCAGATAGGTCAGCACTTCGGGCGGAAGATTGAGCAGGCGCAGCAGATTCGCGACGTGGCTGCGGCTTTTGCCCATGGCCGACGCGATCTTTTCCTGCGTGTGTCCGAATCTTTCAATCAGCTGCTTGTAGCCCGCGGCCTCTTCCACCGCATTCAGGTCCGCACGTTGGATGTTCTCGATGATGGCGACTTCCAGCACTTCGGTATCGCTCAGGTCACGAACAAGGACCGGCACTTCGTGGAGTTGTGCCAACTGCGCCGCGCGCCAGCGGCGTTCACCGGCAACGATCTCGAACTGGCCGGACTGACCGGTTCTGGGGCGCACGATCAGAGGCTGGATAATGCCCCTTTCGCCAATCGAGGCTGCAAGTTCTGCCAGCGATTCCTGCTCAAACGCCCGGCGCGGCTGATCAGGGTTGGGCGACAGATCCTCGACCGGGATCATCCGGGTCTGTCCGGAGTTCCCGTCTTGCGCCACAGCTGGATCACTAGTGTTGATTTCCGCCATCAGAGCCGACAACCCGCGCCCCAGCCCTTTGCGCTCCGGCTTCCGCTCGGTCATGTAGTTTCCTTCTGCGTATCGAGTTTGCGGTGCCTTGCAAGAAGCTCGCGCGCAAGCGCACGGTAGGCGATTGCGCCACGGGACGCGGTATCGTAGTTCAGCACCGGAATAGCATGCGACGGCGCTTCGCTCACCCGAACGTTGCGTGGGATGATGGTGCGCAGCACAAGCTCACCAAGCGTGGCGCGGGCGTCGTTTTCGACCTGTTGCGACAGGTTGTTCCGCTGGTCATACATTGTCAGAAGCACCCCCTCAACGCGCAGCTCCGGGTTTGCGGTTTGGCGCACTTCGCGCAGGGTCAGCATCAGCTGTGAAAGCCCTTCCAGGGCAAAAAACTCTGCCTGCAGAGGCACAAGCACGGTATCAGCGGCGATCAGAGCATTGAGTGTGAGCAAATTCAGAGAAGGTGGGCAGTCGATAATAACATAGTCAAACCGCCGCTTTGTCATGCCGGGTGCCCGCAACGCGTTCCGCAGCAGGTGCATGCGGTTCGCGTTTGATACGAGATCAATATCGGCAGACGACAAATCGCTGTTTGCCGGGGAGATATACAGGTTCTCCAGTCCAGTAGGTAAAAGTATCGCGTCGCAATCAACATCACCCATCAGCAGATCATAAGATGTGAGCTGCCGCTCCGACGGGTCGATCCCCAGCCCCGTCGATGCATTCCCTTGCGGATCGAGATCAACAAGCAAAATTGTCTGGCCGCGCTCCGCCATGGCGGCTGAGAGGTTGATCGCAGTTGTCGTCTTGCCGACGCCACCTTTCTGATTTGCGACAGCAATGATTCTGGCTGGGATTAGGGTTCGAGTATCAGGCACCGGAGATATCCTTGAGCTTCAGAACCACGGGACCAGCAGCAGTCTGACTCTGACGTGTTTCGTATGAAAAACGCCAAAAAGCAAGCGCGTCTTCAAGCTCGGTTGCCCACTGGTTACCTTTGGGCAAGATCGCACAGCCTTGGGGCCGCATATGGCGCACAATCATCGGAATGATATCTTTTAGCGGCGCCAATGCGCGTGCTGACACGATGTCAGCGTTCTGAGCGGAAAGATCCTCAATTCGGGCGCTGACGACGTCAGCGTTCAAGTCCAGGTCGCGGACTACAGTCGACAGGAAAGCTGATTTTCGCAGATCGCTCTCGACCAGTCGCACGCGAAGATCTGGTCGCTTCTCGGACGCAATGACAGAAATCACGATCCCAGGCAACCCGCCACCCGAGCCGATATCCAGCCAGAGGCAAGCGTCTTTGGGCGCAAGCGGCCACAACTGAGCCGAATCAACGATATGGCGCTGCCAAGCATCAGAAAGTGATGCTTTGGACACCAGATTAATCTTCTGGTTCCACCGATTCAGAAGGTCCAGAAACTGCTTCAGCTTAACCAGCGTTTCACGTGAAACAATCACATCACCGCACAGCTCTGCTCCGCTACGCACACTCATCCCGACGCGTGCATTGTTGCGCTGGTGCTTTTATCTGGCTGAGTAATCGAACAAGGCCCGCCGGTGTCATCCCGTCTATGCGCGCGGCCTGTCCAATTGTCGCGGGGCGTACTTTGCATAGCTTCTCCTTCAATTCGTCCGAAAGCCCTGCAATCTGCGAAAAATCGAGACTATCCGGAATCAGTCTGTTTTCGTCACGCCTGACTGCGGCGATTTCCGTAGACTGGCGCTCCAAATACTTCGCGTATACGGCTTCGCGTTCAAGTTGTTGCTGTATGGAGCCGGGGATAAATGTCACCGACGGGTCGATCCTTGCAAGTTGCGAGAAACCTACGCCCGGCAACGTGAGAAGATCAATCATATTCCTTCGAACACCATCGCGCCCGACATCAACACCATAGCCACGAAGCTCATTTGGTGAATACGCGTGTGCCT
>SKKS01000316.1 GCA_007123625.1 Paracoccaceae bacterium | reverse complement strand
TCGTTGCCGTCTACACCCAGCCGCCACGCCCGGCGGGGCGCGGCAAGGCGCCGCGCCCGTCGCCCGTACATATCCGGGCCGGGGAACTGGGGCTGACGGTGCGCCACCCGGCTTCGATGCGTGACAGCACTGCGCAGAGTGAGTTCATCGCGCGGCAGGCCGATGTGGCGGTGGTGGTTGCTTACGGCCAGATCTTGCCGCGCGCGATCCTGGATGCGCCTGTGCACGGGTGCCTGAACATCCATGCCTCGCTCCTGCCGCGCTGGCGTGGTGCGGCACCGATCCAGCGCGCTATTCAGGCGGGCGACGTGGAAACCGGCGTCTGCATCATGGCGATGGACGCGGGGCTGGACACCGGGCCGGTGCTCTTGCGCCGGGCCACGTCCATCGGCCCCGAGGATACAGCGGGCGATCTGCATGACCGGTTGGCCGCGCTGGGCGCCGGGGCGATCACGGAAGCGCTGGCGCAACTCCCGGACCTGACGCCCGCGCCGCAACCCGAGGATGGCGTGACCTATGCCGCCAAGATCGACAAGGCCGAAGCGCGCGTGGACTGGATGCGCCCGGCGGAACAGGTGGACCGCCATGTCCGCGCGCTTTCGCCCTTTCCCGGTGCCTGGTGCGAAACCCCCGGTGGTCGGCTGAAGCTACTGCGTACGCGGCTGGCCGAGGGCATGGGCGCGCCGGGCACAGTGCTGGACGCCGGGCGCGGGCGGTTGGTGGTGGCGTGCGGCACCGGCGCGGTCGAGGTGACCGAGGCTCAGCGCGAGGGCAAGCGCTCGATGGCGGTGGCCGAATTGCTGCTTGGCCAGTCGCTGCCGCCGGGGCTGCGGCTGGAATGAGCGCGGTGGAGGGGGACGCGCCCGACTGCGGCGTGCTCTATGTGGCGCGCGGTGTGGGGTATCTGGACCTTGCCGTGGCTTCGGCCCTTAGCCTGCGCGCGCAAAGCCCGGAAATCGCCATCGATGTTTTTACCGATGGCACGCCGCCTGCGGGCCTGTTTGACCGTGTACATCCACTTCCCGAAACCGAAATCCGCGACAAGATCGCCTGCATGGCGCGCAGCCGCTTTGCGCGCACGCTGTTTCTGGATTGCGATACATGGGTTCTGGCGCCGCCGGGCGATGTTTTCGACCTGATGGAGCGGTTCGATCTGGCGGTGGCGCATGACGTGCGACGCGCCTCGCGCCTGATCCGGACCGGGTACCGGGTGCGCACGCCCTATGCCTTTCCGCAATTCAATACCGGGGTGATGGTGTATCGCCGGTCCCCGGCCATGGACGCGTTTTTCGACGACTGGGCAGCGACATGGACGGCGCAGGGTGGCGGGCGAGACCAGCCCGCGTTTCGTGATCTGCTGTGGCAGGGAGACCTGCGTTATCATGTGCTGCCCCCCGAATACAATCTGCGCCGTGTCACGGTGCTCGATGCCGCCGAGCCCGCGGATTTCGTGCCGGTGATCGTGCATTCGCACCGCCTGCTGCAGCATCTGCGCCTATCCGGCGCCGAACGGGTGCACGACCTTGCCCGCTTGCTGACGCTGGAGCGCGCGGCGCTGGCCGATGAATGGGCGCAGCATGGTCGCACTGTCCCGGTGCCCGAAGGCGAGGACCCCGCCGCAAGGTTCCGCGCCAGCGACGAAGGCGCCCCCTGACGGCATGGCGCACCCTGACCGTGCGGGGCCGCTTGCACCCCGGGCCGAAGCGCGGGATACCGGGGCAGGGGGCATGCCGGGGATTTCGGTGTCGCCTGCAAGAGGACGCGCAATGACATTCGAGAACTGGGACGAGGTGCGCACGGCCTATCATGTCGCTCGCGCGGGAACGGTCAGCGGCGCGGCCGAGGCGCTGGGCGTTCATCATGCCACGGTGATCCGGCATGTAGATGCGCTTGAAACCCGGCTGGGCGTCAAGCTGTTCCAGCGCCATGCGCGCGGCTACACGCCCACCGATGCCGGGGCGTTGCTGATGCAGGTGGGACAAAGCACCGACGAGCAGTTCGCCCAGCTTGCCGCACGGCTGACCGGCGGCTCGGAATCGATGACGGGCGAACTGACAGTGACCTCGCTGCCGCTGCTGGCGCCGCTGCTGATGCCCGCGCTGGCCGCGCTGCGCCGCGACCATCCGGGCTTGCGGCTGCGATACCTGACCGACACGCGCGTTCTGCGGCTGGAATATGGCGAGGCGCATGTGGCCATCCGCGCAGGTTCCCGCCCGCAGGAACCCGACAATGTGGTGCAGCCCCTGTGCACGCGCCGCGTCGCCCTTTATGCCGCTGGCGCCTATGTCGATGCGCAGGGGCGCCCGGAAACCGATGCCGACCTTGCGAATCACGGGTTTGTTGGTGCCGAGCCGCGCGCCCCGTTCTGGGTGTGGCTGATGGAGCGGGTGGCGCCGGATGCTGTCGTGCTGAGCGTGAGCGGCCCAGACGACAAGCTGGCGGCCATTCGCGCCGGGTTGGGGTTGGGGTTCCTGTTCGTGGATGACGCGCCGGAGGATATGATACAGGTGATGCCGCCGCGCCCCGAATGGGCGGTGCCGCTGTGGCTGGTCACCCATATGGACCTGCACCGCACGCCCAAGGTGCAGGCGGCGCTTGCGGCGATTAAGGCAGTGACCCCGGAATGAGCCCGATGGCACGCGGGCACCTGGCCATGGCCGCGTTTTCGGCGATGGTGGCGGGGTCCTTCAGTCTGGGCGCGCTTGTCGCCAACGACGTCGCCCCGACTGCGCTGAACGCGGTCCGTTTTGCCATAGCGGCGGCCGTGCTGGCGGCCCTTGTTGTTGCCGGGCCGGGGTTCCAGCGGGCACACATCCGCGCGCCGTGGCGGTATCTGGCCCTGGGTGGCGTGTTTTCGATCTATTTCGCGCTGATGTTCGAGGGGCTGAAAACCGCGCCGCCCGTGTCGGCGGGCGCAATCTTTACCCTGACACCGCTGATGACGGCGGGTTTTGCCTGGCTCATCCTGCGGCAGGTCCTGACCCGGCGCATGACGCTGGCATTGTCCATCGGCGCGGCGGGGGCGGTCTGGGTGGTGTTTCGCGCGGACTGGGCCGCTTTGTTGGCCTTTGACCCCGGGCGGGGCGAGGCGATCTATTTCGCGGGCTGCTTTGCACATGCGGCCTTCATTCCGCTGCTGCGGCGATTTAACCGGGGCGAGCCGTCGCTGGTGGCCACGACCTATGTTTGCGCGTCGTGTGGTCTCATGCTGGCATTGGCGGGCGCGGGCGAAATCGCGCGGACCGACTGGGCGGCGCTGTCGGCGAAGGTCTGGTGGGTGATCGTCTATCTTGCCGTCTTCGCCAGTGCGGTCAGCTTCTTCATGATGCAATACGCAGCCCAGGTGCTGCCGTCGTCCAAGGTGATGGCCTACACATACCTCACGCCCGGCTGGATCATCCTGTGGGAACTGGCGCTTGGCCACGGGCTACCGCCCGCGCTGGTGCTGCCCGGCTTCGCGCTGAGTGTGCTGGCGCTGGCACTGCTGATGCGCGACGAGGAGGGGCGCCCGGCAAAGCGGGCGCAAAGCCCGTGACCGGCGCGCCGCTTCCCGCCGCGAAAAGCGGCCTTTCAGCCTTCAAATGGTGTCGGCAACGCGCCTGCGCGCGGCCTCAGGACTCGCTCAGCGCGACCTTCATGTCCTTGACCTGGTAGATCACCTCGCCGTCTGCCTCGACGATCCCGTCGGCGACACCCATGGTCAGGCGACGGCTCTGCACGGCCTTGGTGAAATTCACCTGATAGCGCAGCATCTTGCGGTCCGGGCGGACCATGCCGGTGAGCTTCACCTCACCGACGCCCAGCGCGTAGCCGCGCCCCTGCCAGCCGCGCCAGCCCAGGTTGAACCCGGTGAGCTGCCAGAGCCCGTC
>SKKS01000141.1 GCA_007123625.1 Paracoccaceae bacterium | reverse complement strand
CGGGGGCATGCTGGCGGCGGGTGAGTTCGGTCCAGGCCATCGTGGTCTCCATTCAGCTTTGCAACCGAACGGAATCACAAACCGCCGAACTCTCTCAACAAATTTCGAATCGGCCTCTCAGGATCAACAGGTGCTGATCGGCGGGTTGCGGCGCCCCCTTGCTCTGCAGCGCCTATCCGTCGGGCGCCAGCAGTGCCGGGCAGCGGGCGGTATCAAGCAGCGCCGCAAGACGCGCGGGCGCGGGAAGGGTTGCGCGCGACAGAACCAGCGCACTGAGCGGCATTGGATCCAGCGCCTCGGGCGGCGTGTCGGCGGGCAGCACGCGAGCGCGCGTCCCTAACATCCGGGCGAGTTCGGTTGCAAGCCGGGCGGCGGGACCGTCCACTTCGTCTTCAAGTGCAATGACCGGCCCTCGCAGCGGCAGGAACCGTCGGTAGGCCAGGATCACCGCATCACCCGGCTGCCGCATGCCCAGCGCCAGATCGGGCAGCGTGCCGGTATCGATGCGGAAGCTCGCGCGCAACTTCGACTTGGCGGCGACGCGGTCAAGTCGGCTGCGAAAGGCGCGCGCATCGGCAGCATAGGCAAGGCTCAGCCGCTCGCGACTGAGGAGCAGTGTCGCCCCGGTAGGGCGCCCATCGGCGACAATCTGCGCCCCCTCGGCGGCTACGGCGCGCGGGTCAAGCGCGAGCACTGCTTCAAGCGCCGCCCGCGTCCGTGCCGCCAGCGCCACCGCCAAGCCTATCGCAGGCCCGGCATCGGCAAAGCAGCCTGCCAGAAGCAGCACACGCCGCGCCGGTGGCGGATCAGTCGTCATCGCGCTGCTCCGCAGTCGTCGCTGCCGAGCGACCGAAGTCGCGCCGGGTCGCGGCGAAGTACAACAACCTCGCCTCGACATTGGCGTTCACAGTGCCGGGTTCAAACTCGCCGCCCAGGCCGCGCGTGCCCGCCGGCAGGCCGGTCAGCAACTCCAGCGCCTGATCGACATGGTTAATCGCATGGATCTGGAAGCGGCCGTCGGCCACAGCCGCGATCACGTCGGCGCGCAGCATCAGATTGTCGACATTGTGCCGTGGGATCAGCACTCCCTGCCGACCCGTCAGGCCCTGCCCCGAACAGGCGTCGAAGAAGCCCTCGATCTTTTCGTTGATCCCGCCAACCGGCTGCACCTCGCCCTGCTGGTTGATCGAGCCGGTGACGGCAAAGGACTGTGTGAGCGGGACGCCGGCCAACGCCGAAAGCAGCGCACAGAGTTCGGCCACCGAGGCACTGTCGCCGTCGACCCCGCCATAGCTTTGCTCGAACACCAGCGAGGCCCAGAGCGACAGCGGCATTTCGGGCAGGTAATGCGTGGACAAATATCCCGTCAGGATCAGAACGCCCTTGGAATGAATGGGTCCGCCCAACTTCACCTCGCGTTCGATATCGACGACCTGCCCGCCGCCCAAACGCACCCGCGCGGTGATCCGCGCGGGCCAGCCGAAACGCGCGGCACCCAGCGACGCGACCGTCAGACCGTTCACCTGGCCCACGACCGACCCGCGTGTGGCGATCATCATCGTGCCTCGGGCGATCATTTCTTGGACGCGTTCGGCCACCCGGTCGGTGCGGCGAAGCCGCGCGGCCTCGGCGCCCTCGATATGGTCGCGGTCGATCATCGCCGCGCTGTTTTCGTCGGCGCGGTGATCGGCTTCGCGCAGCACGTCCCAGAGTCGGCTAAGCTCCAGCGACAGCTTCTCGCGGTCGTCGGCCTCGCGCGAGGCGCATTCGATCAGCGCGGCGACGCCATCGGCGGTGACGGGGCGCAGGCCTTCGCCCTTGACCACCGCCGCGACCTGTCGGGCAAAAAGCGTCATGCTTTCCTCGTCCCGGTCCATGTCTGGGCCGAATTCGGCTGTCACGGTAAAAAGTTGCGAAAACTCTGGATCATGCGCTTCGAGCAGCCTGTGCAGAAACCGGTCGCCCACAAGCGCCACGCGCAGATCAAGCGGGACGGGTTCGGGCTCCAGCGTGGCGGTGGTTGACAGGCCCAGCCGGTCGCCGGCGCAGATGATGCGGATTTCCGCCGTCTCCAGGCAACGCTTCAGTGCGTCCCAAGCAAAGGGTTCGGTCAGCAGGCGACGCGCGTCAAGCACCAGAAAGCCGCCATTGGCCTTGTGCAGCGCGCCGGGCCTTATCAACGTCACGTCGGTGACCAGTGTGCCCATCTGCTGCATGTACTCGACACGCCCGGTCAGGTTGGCGAGCGTCGGCAACGACTCGACGACAACCGGCGCGCCCGTCGCGTCCTCCGCGTGCGAGACCATGACGTTGACCGCGAAGCGGTGAAAGCGTGGCGTATCATGGACGCGCGCGGGTGCGATCGGAAAGGGGCCGTCGCCGCTCTGGTTGCCGGCCTTGAGGAAAAGCTCGGCATTGGCGATCAGGTCGCGGCGCAGTGCATCGAAATGCGCCTCCAGCACCGTGATTCCGGCGAATTCCACGCGCAGATCAGCGAGGTTCAGATCGACCACCTGCTGGGCCATCTCGGCGTTGAGCGCGGCGATGGCAGCGCGGTGTTCCTTTTCGATTCGCGGCAAGGATTCAAGGAAACCCGACAGCTCGGTTTGCGTCTGCGCCACGTTCGCGCGGATCGCGTCGCGCTCGGCCTCGGGGAGTTTTTCGATCACCTCGGATTTTTGCACCTCCCCGGCCCTGGTTGGCGCCAGTGCAAAACCCATCGGCGTGCGCAGGATCGCGACGCCACGTTCGCGCGCGCGCTGTGCAAGGCCTGAAAAGGTCTTTTCATTGCGGTTGCCGAACTCTTCCTCGATGGCAGCGCGACGGGACTGGTATTCTTCGGATTCGAAGAGCGCAGGAATGCCCTGCGCCAGATCGTCAACAAGTTCTGCCATCGCCTTGCGAAATTTCGGCCCCGCGCCATGCGACAACCTGAGGGCGCGCGGCCTGTCCGGGGCGTCGAAATTGTGCACATGGACCCAATCGGCAGGCACCGGGCGCGCGGCTGCGGCTTCCTCCAGCAGTCGGACGACAGAGGAGTGCCGTCCAGAGCCTTCGGGTCCGTAAACAAAGAGGTTGAAGCGCCGGTGACGCATGCCGGCGGCAAGGCGAATCGCTTCAATCGCGCGCTCCTGACCGATCAAGCGTTCCAGTGGCTCCAGCTCATCGGTCGTCGAAAAACCCAATGCTGCCGAGTCGCAGCGGCGGCGCAGATTGTCAGGCGAAAGTGCGGTGTGATGATCGGCCATGATCGTGCGACTCTGACACGGCTTGGCCCACTGGAAAAGAGGGTACGCCCGTCATGATGGGTCCCGGCCTGTGGAGTGTTTGTCGCGGCGGCTATCAATCGGCGACCGACAGAGACTGACACTGCGGGATCCGATCCGGCGTGTATCGAGCGCAATGAACTTGACCAATCGATCTGGGCCGTGGTGGCACAATGGGCCTTTTACCAAATGCTCGGAGAGGGCAAGCACGCCGCCCCGGTGATCACCGACGCAAAGAGCGCGGTGCCGCCAGACGTCGGGGCGGCATCGGTGCAAGAATGCGGCCTGTCACGTCACACCGCGCAGCTCGGACAGCATGATGGCGAAGGCGGGCATGCTGTGTCGATGAAGCTTTCTTGCCGAGGAGCGGACAGAGCATTGGTGTGAACTCCTGATCGAATATCGTCTGCGTCGATTTCCCTTTCCCCATGTAGAAGGCCAGATCACCTGACGCACCGGCCTGGGCCGGTGCCCCATTCCCAACCGCACGCATGACGGCTTCAGCCGCGCGGGTCGTCCTCGTCGCGGACATAGGTGATTGTCCACGGGCCTGTGCAATTAAGCTGGATGACCGTCTCACCTTCGAAATATGCGAAATGATCCAT
>SKKS01000312.1 GCA_007123625.1 Paracoccaceae bacterium | reverse complement strand
GTGTAGGGCACGTTCTGCACCAGCCAGGCATTTGCGCTGATCCGTTCAAGGTCTGCGCGCAGGATTTCAGGCACCGGGTCGGGGTTGATCCAGCGATCCTCATAGAGCCAGGGCGCCCCGTCCGACAGGTGCAGCGAACGTACATGCAGCAGCCGCGCCTTGTTCGGCAGGCCCATGCGGTCGCGCACTGGCTTGGGCGCGAGAGACAGCATGCGGACGATCAGCGCATAGTCGTAGCGTCCGCCACGGGCTTCGATTTCCTGCTGGATCTGGGGGATTTCCAGCGTTGCCTTGCGCAAAGGCGTCAGCGCCACGCGCGTCCCGGCCTTGCGCCGCCGTTCCAGCAACCCCGCTTCGGCCAGGTCGCGCAAGGCGCGGTTGACGGTGGTGCGCGCGCAATTCAGCTCGGTCGCCAGATCGGCCTCGTTCGGGATCAGCGCGCCGGGCGCCCAGGCGCGCGTACGGATGCGGCGCAGGGCTTCGGCGCGGACGGATTGCCAGGTCACCGGGCCGGGAGACATGTCAGAGGGCATCGCGCAAACGCTCCTGTGTGCGGGCATAGCGCCGCGTGATCGCATCCCGCGCGACATGGCGCCCGTCGCGCACTAGCGCCCGGCCCGCAGCCCAGACCGCGCGGATCATGCGGTCGTCACCGGCGAAGATCCAGGCATCCAGGACCGTGTCGCCGCGCCGACCGTAAAGGTCCACCACGCCCCCGTCCAGCGCCACAAGGTCCGCCCACAGCCCTGGCGCAATCGCGCCACTTGCGCGCCCCGCCGCCTGCGCCCCTCCGTGCACGGCGCCGTCGAACAGCACCCGCCCGGTCGAGCGTTCGCGCGTGGCCAGCGCGGCGCGCGCGCGGTCGCGCAGGCGCTGCGAATATTCCAGCGTGCGCAGCTCCTCGGACAGGCTGATGCGGATGTTGCTGTCCGACCCGATGCCGAACCGTCCGCCCGTGCCGACCCAGCGCACCCCATCGAAAATGCCGTCGCCCAGCGACGATTCGGTGATCGGGCACAGCCCCGCGACGGCGCCGGTACGGGCAAGGGCCTCGGTCTCGTCGGGCTCCATCTGCGTGCAATGGATCAGGCACCAGCGATTATCGACCGGGGCGTTGTCGAGCAGCCAGCGGACCGGGCGCGCGCCCCATGCGGCTTGCACCTCGTCCACTTCGGCCACCTGTTCGGCCAGATGCATGTGCACCGGCCCCGCGCCCATCGCCTGAACCGCACGCAGTCCGGCGTGTGACACCGCGCGCAGGCTGTGCGGTGCCAGACCAAAGCCCGTATCCGGGGGCAGCGAGGCCAGTGCGGCGCGCGCGCCGTCCGCCAGCCGGGCAAAGCGGTCGGGCGTGTTCCCGAACCGGATCTGACCGGGCGACAGTGGCCGCCCGTCACACCCACCGTGTTCATACAGCACCGGCAGCAGCGTGAGCCCGATCCCCGATGTCGCCGCTGCCGCCGCAATCCGCGCCGACATTTCCGCCAGATCCGCATAGACCGCGCCACCCGGCTGGTGATGAAGGTAGTGAAACTCGGCGCTGCAGGCATAGCCGGCCTCGAGCATTTCCATCTGGACGAAGGCCGCGATCGCCTCCACGTCGTCGGGGGTCAGGTGGTCAAGGAACCGGAACATCAGCCGCCGCCAGGTCCAGAAGCTGTCGCGCGGATCGGGCCCGCGCCGTTCAGTCAGCCCGGCCATGGCGCGCTGGAACGCGTGGCTGTGCAGGTTGGCCGGGGCGGGCAACAGGATGTCCAGCGTCTCGGTCCCCGGCGAGGGTTGCGTGCCGGGAGTAACGGCGGCGATCCGTCCGTCCGCACCGATATCGACCTGCACATCACTGGCCCAGCCATCCGCCAGAAGCGCCTGAGTTGCGTACAGCCTGCGCATGGTGCCCTGCTTTCGTTTCTGGTTGACATTCACATTATGTGCATACATATAAACCACATCGCCATGCTTGACAATGCAGAACCGCTGGCCGCGGGGGGGCCGGAAAACGATGCAGGCAATTCTTTGCAACGCGACACTGGCTACGCTCTGCGGACCATCGTGCGGGCTGATCCCCGATGGCGCGTTGGTCGTGGCCGACGGGCGCATTGCCTGGGTGGGCCACGCAGCGGACCTGCCCGCCGAACACGCGACGCTGCCCCGCCACGACCTGGGCGGGCGGTTGCTGACCCCGGCCCCGGTCGATTGCCACACCCACCTGATCCACGGTGGCGACCGCGCCCGCGAATTCGAGCAACGCCTGCAGGGCGCCAGCTACGAAGAGATCGCCCGCGCGGGCGGCGGAATCCTGTCCACTGTCACCGCAACCCGGACCGCGAGCGAAGCCGACCTGATAGCCGCCGCGCTGCCCCGTCTGGATGCGCTGCTGGCCGAAGGCGTCACCACGGTCGAGGTCAAGTCCGGCTATGGCCTCGATATCGCGACCGAACGCACCATGCTGCGCGCCGCGCGGCGGTTGGCCGACCTGCGCCCGGTGCGGATCGTCACCACGTTCCTGGGCGCCCATGCCTGTCCGCCGGAGTACAAGGGTCGGGCCGACGCCTATATCGATGACATGTGCATTCCCGCCCTGCACGCCGCCCATGCCGAAGGGCTGGTCGATGCGGTTGATGGGTTCTGCGAAGGCATCGCCTTCACCCCCGCCCAGATCGCCCGCGTGTTCGACGCCGCGCGCGCGCTGGGTTTGCCGGTGAAGCTGCATGCCGAACAGCTTAGCCATCAGGGCGGCACCGCGCTGGCCGCGCTGCATGGCGCGTTGTCAGCCGATCATGTCGAATACGCCACCGACACGGACGCCCGCGCCATGGCTGCGGCGGGTACGGTGGCGGTGCTGCTGCCGGGCGCGTTCTATACCCTGCACGAAACGCAGGCGCCCCCCGTGGCGGCCTTTCGCGCTCATGGCGTGCCCATGGCGCTGGCCACCGACTGCAATCCGGGGTCTTCGCCCATGACCTCGATCCTGCTGGCCATGAACATGGGGTGCACCCTGTTCCGCCTGACCCCCGAAGAAGCCCTGCGCGGTGTCACCGAACACGCTGCCCGCGCGCTGGGACTTGCCGATTGCGGGCGCCTCGCGCCGGGGCTGCGCGCCGATCTGGCCGTGTGGTCTGTGCGCGCCCCGGCCGAACTGGCCTGGCGGATCGGGTTCAACCCCCTGTGGCAACGCTGGTTCAATGGTGCCCCATGCTGACCCTGACCCCCGGCGCGACCACGCTTGCGCAGCTTGAAACCCTTTGGCGCGGAGGGCTGGCCGCGCGCCTTGCCCCGGAAACGCGGGGCCCCATCGCGGCTGCGGCGGCGCAGGTGCAGGCCGCCGCAGCCGGAGATGTGGCGGTCTATGGCGTCAATACCGGCTTTGGCAAGCTCGCTTCGGTCAAGATCGCG
The DNA here is from genome assembly GCA_007123625.1 of Paracoccaceae bacterium. GTDB lineage: Bacteria > Pseudomonadota > Alphaproteobacteria > Rhodobacterales > Rhodobacteraceae > Rhabdonatronobacter. The sequence continues at coordinate 483 of SKKS01000312.1, read as the reverse complement.
CCGGGCGACACCGCGACCTTGCAGCGCAACCTGATCCTGTCGCATTGCTGCGGCGTCGGCGCGCCGCTGGATGTGGCCGCCACGCGGCTGATGATGGCGCTGAAACTCCTCAGCCTGGGGCGCGGCGCATCGGGGGTGCATCCGCAGACCGTGGCGCTGATCGAAGCCATGCTGGAACGCGGGGTCACACCGGTGGTGCCGGTGCAGGGCTCGGTCGGGGCGTCGGGCGATCTGGCGCCGCTGGCGCACATGACCGCCGTGATGATCGGCGCGGGCGAGGCCACCGTCGCAGGCGAAACCCTCCCGGGCGCCGAAGCGCTGGCCCGCGCAGGCCTCGCACCGGTCGCACTTGGCGCAAAGGAAGGGCTTGCGCTGATCAACGGCACACAATTCTCGACCGCGCTGGCGCTGGCGGGGCTGTTCGACGGTTGGCGGCTGGCGGGCGAAAGCCTGATCGTCGCGTGCCTGTCCACCGACGCGATC
>SKKS01000193.1 GCA_007123625.1 Paracoccaceae bacterium | reverse complement strand
GGTGCGCGCGCAGCACCGGCTCCAGCGCCGAAAACGGGTCATCGAAGGGGCGTTTCATGAACACCTGTCCCAACACTTGCGCCCCCAGCACCCGCCGCCCGCCAGCGATGTCGAACACCGCGTGCCCGCGTCCCGGTGTGGCGGTCTTGGCATAGTTCAGCGGGCGCAGGATGCGCGGCTCGCGCTCGATGAATTCCTGCATGGGGCGCTGGTCGAAGGCGTGGTCGCCCAGGGTCAGGCAATCGGCGCCGGCGGCAAGCAGCGCCTTGGCGTGGTCGGGCGACAGCCCCATGCCGCCGGTGGCGTTCTCGGCGTTGACGACGATGAAATCGAGCGCCCATGCCTTGCGCAGGCGGGGCAGGGCCTCGGCGACCGCGGCCCTGCCGGCCCGGCCCATCACATCGCCCAGGAAAAGGATCTTCATGCGCGCTCCTTTGTCGGCGCCCTCTGCGCACCCTTCGCAACGCCGTGGCGGGCCGTCAAGAGGCGGCGGTCGCCTGCGCTGTCGGAGGAGCGGGTTCGTGGGGTTCTCCCGCCCGCCGACGTGTGCATCGAAGATGCCCCCGCGCCGGTTGGGCCGGGCGGCGCAGGCCAAAGGGCCCGCGCCGGGCGCCACTGCACGGGCGCGGGGTGGGCACGCGGGGTGTGGGCGTGCGCAGGCGTGGGCCCTTTGGCCTGGCGCGTTTCCATCGCATGGGTGGCGGTTGGGATCTGGCCTGTGCCGACCCCCGCACGTGATCCCGCGCTCACTCGCGCGCGGACAGGACCGAAATCATCTGCGTGCCGTCCCATGCGAAAGCCTCGAGGCAGGGTGCGGCGCCGAAACTTTCGCAGGCCGACCCGTGCCGTGCCATCAGAAGATATCGCAGCGGCGGCATGGTTTCGCCCTCGACCTCGAAGGCGACGTCCTGCACCGCCCAGGCCCCGCCATACAGGTGCTGGATGTGGTCGCCGATCACCACATTGACACGCGTGCCGCCCGAGCCACCGAAATAGCCAAGGTCCGGGCCGCAGAAGGCGCCTGCCTCGGACACCACCATGTCAAGAATGCCATCGCCGGTCAGATCGACCAGCGTGACCGGGTCAGGGGGAAGCTCCAGCGTGCCGCCCATTGCCGCGCATTCGGCGGCGGTTTCGGCGAAGGCCGCGATCACGCGCGGATCAGGCGGGCTGTCGGCCAGCGCGGGCAGCGGGGCGGCCATCGCGACAAAAAAGGGCAGAGCAGCAAGGGCAGGGCGGTGCATCGGGGTTTCTCGCGAAGACTCAGGGCTGTTGCGATCCTAGCGCGGTCCGGGGGCGCTGGAAACGGGGTCTGTGGCGGGCTTCACTTTCCCGCGCCGAAGGGGCAGCATGCGACCCGGCAATGCAGGAGACCCCATGCCCGAGAACACGCCGCCCGCAGCCATGCTGCAGCACCTTGCGCCCGGGTGGTCCCCCTTCGCCACAACCCGGGCCCGCGCCATCGAGCTTGTGTCCTGGCCCAGCGAGACCGGCAGCCCCGACGAGGTCGCATTCGCCCCGCGACTGCGCGACATGCTGCTGCGCATCCCCTATTTCCGCAACAACCCCGGCGATGTCGTGCTGTTGCCAAGCCACGGCAGCCCGGTGCGTCACAACCTTGTTGCCATCGTGCGCGGCGCGGGGGCGCAGGCGGTGGCGCTGGCAGGGCATTACGACACGGTTGCCACCGACAACTACCTTCAGGAACAACCGCTGGCCTGTCAGCCCGAGCCGCTGAGCGCGGCCTTGATCGCGGCGCTCGAAGCCGGGGGCGGGGACCCGCTGGCGCTTGCGGATCTGCGCAGCGGGGCCTTTCTGCCCGGACGCGGGATGCTGGACATGAAATCTGGGCTTGCCGCTGCCGTCGCCGTGCTGGAGCGCCACGCCGCGCGGGCCGACCGGCGCGGGACGCTGGTGCTGCTGGCCAGCCCCGACGAGGAGCGCGAGAGCCGGGGCATCCGCGCCCTGCGCGCCGATCTGCCGGGGTTGCTGGCGGAGCGGGGGCTGGAGATCTGCGCAGCGGTGAACCTCGATTCGACCTCGGACCAGGGCGATGGCAGCGCCGGGCGCACGGTCTATGAAGGCAGCATCGGCAAGCTGGCGCCGTGCGCGCTGGTGCTGGGGCGGCCCGCGCATGCGGCTTATCCGTTCGAGGGGATCAGTGCCGCACGCCTTGGGGCCGAGGTGGTCTGTGCGATCGAGGCCGCGCCCGCATTCGCGGATGCGGGCGGTGGCGATCTGGCCCCGCCGCCGGTCGCGCTGGAAGCCTGTGCGCTGCGCAACGGCTACGAAGTGACGACACCGGCGCGCATGTGGCTGGCGTTCAACTGGCTTTATCACAGCGGCAGCGCGGCGGATCGGTTGGCGGCTTTCGAATCGCATGTGGCCGACGCCTTGCAGCGGGCCTGCGCGGCGCATGCCGGGGCCGCGCAGGGCTACGCTGCGCTGGGGGGCGCGGGCGCCGGGGCGTCGCCTCCCCCGCGCGTGATCCGGGCAGAGGCGCTGCTGGAACGTCTACGCGCCGATCCGGTACAGGCGCAGGGCTTCGAGGACCTGCAGGCCGCGCTTGCGGGGGACGACAACCCGCTTGCGGTGTCCTGCCAACTGATGCAGGCGCTGGCCGACACGGTAGGTGTCGAAGGACCGGCTGCGGTGGTGGGGCTTGCCTCGCTCCATTATCCTCCGGTCCGGCTGGATCCGACGGATCCGACGGATGCGCAGGCCGCGCGGATGGAGCGGGCGCTGGACCGGCTGCAGGCGGAATGCGCAGAGGACCCGCAAGCCCGGTTCCGGCGGCGCCCGCATTTTCAGGGGATCTCGGACATGAGCTTCATGGGCCAGCGCGCGCGTCCCGGTGCCGGGGTGATCGCGGCGAATACCCCGGCGGCGCGGATGATTGATCGCCCCGGTGCCGACGCTCCGGTGTTTCCGGTGGTCAACATCGGCCCCTGGGGGCGCGATTTCCATCAGCGGCTCGAGCGCGTGCATGCGGTACACGCCTTTGACCGGCTGCCACGGGTGGTGGCGCGACTGGCCGATCTGCTGCTGGCGGATGCGGCGCCTGGCGCGTGACCCCGGCTCGTGACCCTGCGACAGGGCAGGGTGCAACCGGGACGGCGAAACGCGCCGCCGCACACGGCGGATTGATCAGCCCCGCGCGCCACGTCCTACCCGGAACGGTGTCCGGGGCTTCCCGTGCGCCCGGGTTTTCTGTAGGCATGCCGCAGGCGTGGCCGACCGACCGCGCCATACGCTACCGCAAGGGAGACAGGACCATCATGCAGGAACGTCAGGTTCACCCGGCGCTGAAACTGGGGCTCGAGCTTGGGCCGGTGCTGGCGTTCTTCGTCGCCTATGTCTGGCTCCGCGATCAGAGCTACATTGTCGGAGGCACCGAATACGAAGCCTTCATCCTGATCACCGCGGCCTTCGTCCCGTTGATGGCGCTGAGCATGGGCGTGCTCTGGGCGCTGACGCGGCGGCTGAGCCGCATGCAGGTGGTGACGCTGGCGCTTGTGGTGGTGTTCGGCGGGCTGACGGTGTGGCTCAATGACGAGCGGTTCTTCAAGATCAAGCCGACCATCATCTACGCCATGTTCGCGGCGGTTCTGGGGCTGGGGCTGTTGCGGGGGCAGTCGTGGTTGCAGTTCGTGATGGAAGGCATGATGCCCCTGAAACCCGAGGGCTGGATGATTCTCACCCGCCGATTGGCGCTGTTCTTTGCGGTGCTCGCGGTCTCGAATGAGGTGGTCTGGCGGCTCATGTCCACCGATGCCTGGGTGAATTTCAAGACTTTCGTGCTCCCGGCGGCGCTGTTCGGCTTCTTCATGACGCAGGGCAAGGTGTTCGAACGCTACAGCACAGAAAAGCCCGACTGACCGCGTTTTTT
>SKKS01000409.1 GCA_007123625.1 Paracoccaceae bacterium | reverse complement strand
GTCCGAAGCATCTGAGTGTTTGGCCGAGGCGCGGCGTGACCGTGGGTGCCTCGGGACGTGGGACGTAGCGCGCGCATGCATCTCAAAGCCTCAGATCCAGTCCGGCGCCTGCCGCAATGGTGCGTTGCGCGGCGGCATCAAGGACGGATTCCGGTTCCCGGTCCGGTCGGACCGGGGGCGCACGTCCGCCTCGCCCGGACTGCTGGTCGCGGCCCAGGTCGATCCGGGCATTGTCATAGCCCAGTTCGTCCAGCAGATCGCGCAGCATGTCGATATGGCGGCGCATCAGGTCCTGGGTCTCGGGGCGGTCGGCGACAATACTGACCTGCAGCGCGGCCTCGACCCCCGTCAGGCTGATCCGCACGCGCCCAAGCTCTGCTGGGGCCAGTTCGATGCCGACCGCCGAACCGCCGGGTGCCAACTGCGTGGAGGGTTGCGTCACCTGGGCGGCGATCTGTGACATGACCGCGCGCGCAGTGTCAGGGGGTCCGCCCGTGGCGTTTGGCACCCGCGCCTCGGCGGTTGCGGACAGGTCGGCGCCCCCGGCGATCTCCCGCAGAATCGGGTCCGACAGGGGATCGGATGCGCGCGCGGACTCCGCGTTCGGCGGCGCAATCGCCCCGGCAGCCCCGCTTCGAGCGAATGCGGTGGAAGCGGCGAAGGCCGAAGGCGTTGAAAGGACGTGCTCCGGCGTACGCAGACGGTCCTGCGTGCGCAGAGGGGTGGTCACCGGCTCGCTACGCTGCATGTCCGCAGGGTCGGACCTGCGCTGTGGATCGGTGATCGGCGCATCTGGACGAACGGGCGCGGGATTCGCGCCTGCGTCCCCGCGCCCTTCGGCGGCGGTCTGGTCGCGAAAAGCGGTCTCGGCAGGCGATCGACCAGCCGCAGTTCCTATTGCAGCGAGATCGTGCCGCGCGGCGTCCGATAGGGGGGCGGCGCCACGGGACTCCGCGCGCGTGGAATCGAAGGTGCGTTCGGGCAGGCGGTGCAGCGTGTCAGGGACCTGCGCCCCGGGGTGGAAGGCGGGGTGCCGCCCGGCGGGGGCAGCGCCAGGCGGCGGCGGGGCGTCGTCTCCAACCGCGCGTTTAGCCCGGTCTTCTGGTGGCTGGTCCTGACGGCGCGCCGCGTGGCTTGGGGGCGCGTGGTGCTGCCCGTTATCGGGATGAGCGACGCGCAAAGCCGCAGGCGCTCGCGCGCGGTCCGATGCTTCGGTCGGAGAAGTGGGTACTATCGGTGCCCCCGGCATGGGTGCGTGTCTGGTGTCTTGCGCGGATGACGGCCCGAACGTGGCGGTTTGGGGCGTTGCGGGGTGCGTGCGGACTTGCGATCCGGACAGTCCCGCGTCGGACATCGTACGGTCGGACAGCCGGGCATGCGTGGCAGCGGTCAGGTCCGCAGATCCTTCGGTCACAGGCGGTGGCTGGTGTGCGGCAGCCCCTGAGTATCTGTCGCCGTGTCCGCTGAGGCCCGGGGAGGCGCCTTGGCCCGTGCGGTCCAAAGCAACGTCAAGTGCTGGGATATCGGACGTCTGCGGGCGCGCGCGCCCGGCCCTGCTGGCGGCGAGATCGGGGTTGTGCCATCGTCTGTCCCCGATCTGCGTGACGGCGCGGTTGCGCTCTGCTGGTTCAGGAGACGCCGGGACTGTCTGCGAAACGCGATCCTGCGCAATGGAATCCAGCGCCGGTTCGGCGCGCGATGTCGGAATGAGCTTGGATTCGGCGGGAATGCAGGTGTCGGGTGGATTTGCGCGCGCCGAGGCGCCGGGACCCGGCGCGGCATCAGAGAACAAGCGGGTCGCGTATGCTGCGCTCTGGCGCTGCACTGCGGTCGGTGCGTCAATGCCTGGCTGGGCCAACGTATGCGCGACGGGCCGGGCGACCGGGTCAGCAACCGATGATTGCGCGGCGGCGGCGCTTTCGATTCGCGGTTGCGGCGTATCCACTTGCGCACCTGAAGGCTTGCGATCCGGAAGCGGGGCTAATGCGTCCTCGGTAGACGCGGCAGCTGTCTGCGCGGCGATCGGGGCCCCGGGGCGATCGGGCTTCCCGGGGATGGGGATGTCCCGGTCCGGTGCGGCGAATCCGTGCTGCACATCCTGACCGGGGCGGTCGGGGGTCACGCGCCTGTTGTCGCCCCCGAAGCCGGCGAGTGCGAGCAGGGGGCCCGGTCGCGCGGGCCTGTGTTCCGGCGCGTGGTTTCCTGTCGCCATTGGCGGGGGCTGGTTGTCCGCGTTGGCGGGACGGGCGCTGCGCATGAGCAGGTGGCCATCGATCGGGGCTTGCCCGGTCGATGGCTCGATCATCGGGTCCGTGGCGACAGCGCGCGAACCGGGGGGGAGCGGCGGACCGGTTCCCGCTTCGCCCGCGTTGGTTTCCGGCGAATCGATGCTGTCCTGATCCGGCGCACCACCATGCGCGGAGGTCCTTTCGGTGTCGCCATGCGGTTGCATGCAGCGCGCAAAGCATGGCTGCAGTGTGGTCGGCACCCCTGATCCGGCGCTCCGGTCGGGGTCCTCCTGACGGCGTGCAGGTAGCTGCTGAAGTCCAAGGTGTTCAAGTGGTGTCATCGTGATTCCGGTGCTTCCCGGATCATCAAGCCGCAAACTGATTACCGAATCTTTACGTCGTGACCGCTTAATGCGGACCTCCATAGGCCAGTTTCGGGAAAGGGACGGTCATGCTTGAACCCACACTGCCCTTCGCTTCGGCCCCCGCGCCGGACCTCGTCCGGTTGCGGGCGATCTCGACCGATTTCGAAGCCGCGTTCCTTGCGCAGATGCTGTCGTCCGCTGGTCTGGGGCGCGGGATCGAAGGGTTCGACGGCGGGATTGGCGAATCGCAGATGGCCTCGTTTCTGGTTGACGCCAAGGCACGGGTCATCGCCGAGCGCGGCGGCATCGGACTGGCCGAGACGGTTTTCCGGCATCTTGCGGAGGGGGCGAATGGCCTGGACCATGCGAAATGACGTGACGGCGCTGGTGGCCACGCTCGATGCCGAGCGCGACGCCCTGCTCGCGGGCGCGCACGAACGTTTGTCGCGGCTGGCGGAACGCAAGGAGCGGCTGCTCAAGGCTGTCGCGCGAAGCTCCGGACCTGCCCGCGCGCAAAGTATCGAGGCCGAGGTATTGCCCCGGCTGATCCGCAACCGCGCGCTGCTTCTGGCTGCGGGCGCGGGCGTGCGCGCGGCCATGGAGGCGCTGGCCGACTCTGAGGAAGGGACGGATCTGCACACCTATCACGCCGATGGCGCCCGGCGGGCCGCCGATGCGCCTTCGGCGAGGCTGGAGCGCCGGGCATGATGTCGCAGCGCATTAACCTTGCTGTGGAATTCAATGCGCCGCTGCGCAGACGGCCCCTGCAAAATTAGGCATTGCTTAGGGAATCCCCGGCAAGGTCGTTTCAATCCAGAAGGACACATGGGGACCCGCAGCTTCGGGAACCTACCCGCGCAGAACGCCTTGGAGCGCCGCATCAGCGGCAGGTTGAAGGGTGCCGAAGCGCACCGAACTCACAGGAACATGTCATGTCCAGCATTCTGACCAACACCGGCGCCATGGTGGCGCTGCAGACCATGCGCAGTATCAACAGCAATCTCGCGCAGACGCAGGCGGAAATCTCGACCGGAAAATCCGTTGCCAACGCCCGGGACAATGCCGCTGTCTGGGCCATTTCCAAGACCATGGAATCGGACGTCAAGGGCTTTGCCGGCATCGCCGACAGCCTGGCGCTTGGCCGGTCCACGGTCGCGGTCGGACGTCAGGCAGCGGAAACGGTCACCGACCTGCTGACCCAGATGAAGGGCCATATCGTCGCGGCACAGGAAGACAACGTCGACCGCACCAAGATCCAGAACGATGTCGATGCGCTGCGCGAACAGATCCGCTCGGTCGTC
>SKKS01000057.1 GCA_007123625.1 Paracoccaceae bacterium | reverse complement strand
GGCTGACCGGGCAGGTCGTGCTGGCGCTGGCGGCGGCGGCAGGGCTGATGGAGTGGCTCTGGCCCGCGCCCGGCGCCTGGGGAGTGATCGGCGGGCTGGGGCTGGGGCTGCTGGTGGCAGGGGCTGCCCTGCGCGCGGGCGGGGTCACGCGCGACGGGGTTGTGCAACGTTTCTTGCGCGCACTGCGCCGCGTCTGGCTGGACCGCAGCGGCTGGCGCGCACAGGCGGGGCTGAGCCTTGCGGTGCTGGCGTGCAATCTGGGCGGGTTCTGGGCGGCGGCGGCGGCGGTGGGGATCGTGCTGCCGCCCGGCGCGGCGCTGCTGGTGATCCCGCTCACGCTGATGGCGATGCTGCTGCCGGTCACAATCAACGGCTGGGGTCTGCGCGAGGCGGCGGCCGCGGCGCTCTGGCCGCTGGCGGGGACAAACGCTGTCGCCGCCGTGGCCGCAAGCATCGTCTTCGGTCTGGCCGCACTGCTGGCGGCCCTGCCGGGGCTGTGGCCACTGTTGCGCCCCGCCCCCGCCTGAGTGGCGGCGCGCGCCCCTGCGGGTGCGGGGCTTTCCAACCACGCCGCTTTCCCATAAGAGTGCTCAGGTTTCCCGGCACCCGGACCCAGACCACACATGCAGATCATCACCACCACCGCCGCGCTGTCCGCATTCTGCGATCGCGCCCGTGCCGCACCTTATGTCACCATCGACACCGAATTCCTGCGCGAGCGAACGTATTACGCCAAGCTTTGCCTGATCCAGATGGCATTGCCCGGGCCCGACGGTGCAGCGACAGGCGAAGCAGTGATCGTGGACCCGGTGGCGGCCGGGGACTCGCTGTCGCTGGCGCCGTTGGCGGAGCTGTTCCGCGATGAAAGCACCGTGAAGGTGTTTCATGCCGCGCGCCAGGATCTGGAAATCTTCTGGTTCGACGTGGGCGTGTTGCCGCGCCCGCTGTTCGACACGCAGGTCGCCGCCATGGTCTGCGGGCATGGCGACCAGGTGGGATACGAGACACTGGTGCGCAAGCTGGCACGCGGGCAGGTCGACAAGGCCTCGCGCTTCACCGACTGGTCCCGCCGCCCGCTGTCCGAGGCACAGCTGGCCTATGCGCTGGCCGATGTGACGCATCTGCGGGTGATCTATGAGAAGCTGGCGCGCGCGCTCGAAGCTTCGGGGCGCGCGCAATGGGTGGCCGAGGAGCTGGAGCTTCTGTGCCTGCCCGATACCTACATCACCCGCCCCGAAGACGCCTGGAAGCGGGTCAAGACGCGCAGCAACGGCGGGCGCTTCCTGGCGATCGTGCGCGAACTGGCGCGGTTCCGCGAGAATCACGCGCAGTCGCGCGACATCCCGCGCAGCCGGGTGTTCAAGGATGACGCGCTGCTGGAGCTGGCCTCGGTCAAGCCGACAACGCATGAAGATCTGAGCCGGTCGCGCCTGTTGCTGCGCGAGGCCCGGCGCGGCGACATCGCCGAAGGCATCCTTGCCGCCGTTGCCGCCGGGCAGGCCACTGACCCGCACGAATTCCCCGAAGTGGAACCGGAACGCACCGCGTTGCAGGTGAACCCGGCGCTGGCCGATCTGCTGCGCGTCCTGCTCAAGGCGCGGTGCGAAACGGAAGGGGTGGCGCAGAAGCTGGTGGCCTCGGCGTCCGATCTGGACGCGATCGCGGCGGGGGAGCGTGACCTGCCCGCGTTGCGCGGCTGGCGGCTCGAAATGTTCGGCAAGCACGCGCTGCAACTTTGCGCAGGTGGCCTGGCGCTGGGCGTGCGCGGTCAGACCGTCACGATCATCGAGGTTCCGCCGCAGGCAGAGGACCGGATCGAGGTCGGCTGATCCCGCCCGTCGCCGGAGGGTCCTGCACGTGCCCGCGCTAGCCGATCAGCGCCATCGCGGGAAATGTTTCAAGCAACCACCACGAGAACGCCGAGAAGGCACCCGTCACCAGCGCCAACCCGACCACCAGCAGCAGCGCGCCCATCACCTTTTCGATGACCGCCATATGCCGCTTGAGCCGCTGCATCAACGACATAGAACGCTGCACGAAGATCGCTGCCAGCAGGAACGGCACCCCCAGCCCCAGCGCATAGACACCCAGCAGCATGGTGCCGCGCGCCACCGTCGCTTCGGCCGCAGCCATGGTCAGGATCATGCCCAGCACCGGGCCGATGCAGGGCGTCCAGCCAAAGGCAAACGCCAACCCCAGCACATAGGCCCCCAGCGCGGACCCGCCCTGGTCGCCTGCATCCACGCGCGCCTCGCGCATCAACAGCGGAATCCGGAATACACCCAGAAAGTGCAGCCCGAAGACGATCACAACCACTCCCGCGATCTGGCCGAACAATTCGGCGTTGCGCAGGAACAGGTTGCCCATCGTGGACGCCGTGAAGCCCAGGAGCAGGAACACCGTCGACAGCCCCATGACGAAGAACACCGCAGGCAGCACCGCACGGCGTTGGGTGCGGCCTGTGGCGGTAAACTCCTGCATGCTGATCCCGCCCATATAGGCGAGATAAGGCGGCACGATCGGCAACACGCAGGGCGACAGGAACGACAGCACGCCCGCCCCGAGTGCGATCATCAGCGCCGGGACCAGCGCCGCGTCAAAGATGTCGATTCCCAGCATGCGTGCTTCCGTTGGCGAATTCAGAGCGGAGCGCGCAGGCGCGGCACCCCATCTCCAAAGGTATTAGTCACAGGCCGCCCAAAGGTCACGGCGCGGATTGTCACGGTTGCGTGGATGCTGTGCTTCCGCAACACATGACGGCCTGAAACAAACCTGACCCATCACATAAGAAGCCACCTACAAGTCATTGATAATAATTTTTATAATTCCGTGCGGATTCTGGCATTGCGACTCGCACTGGGTTGCAGGAAGACGCGGACGAACCGGTCGAAAGGCATTGCTGCCTGACACATCGATTCTCCGGGCGCGTGACCCGGAGAATCGATGGCTTTAGCCGTGCTCAGGCGTCCTTGCTCCACCAGCCAGTGCGACGCGGACGTGCGGGCTGTGGTTCAGCTTCCTCCGGCTCTGGCTCTGCAGCGGCGCCTTGCTCCTCGGCCTGCTCGGTAACGTTCTCTGCAGGCGCGTCTGCAACAGGCGGAAGTTCCGCTACCACATCGGCACTTTCGGCAGGTACTGCCGTGGCAGCCAACGCGGGTTCCGGCTGTACCGTCGGTTGCGGGGCTGGTTGCGGCTCTGCGGGTTCGGGCGCTGACGCATTGTCCGCAACGTCCGGCACCGCGACCTCGGGGGCCTCCGCAGCAGGCGGGGCGACACTGTCGGCTGTGGCTTCAGCCTCAGGCGCCTGTACGGATGCCGCTTCCGTGGCGGCCACAGGTTCCTGAACCGGCGCATCCGTACCAGCAGGTGCTTCCGGGGCAGCTTCGGCGGCCTCAGATGCCACCGACGCTTCGGCGGTCACCGGCGTTGCGGTTACCGCGGGGGCGTCGGTGCTCGCATCGGCTGCCGGTGCGTCCGGCGTCGGTGTCTCCTCCGACACCACAGCATCGGTGTCGGCGACCGTTTCGGCGCTTTCAGCTGTCTTGGGTTGCGACGGGCCTTTGCCACGTCGCCCGCCACGCCGCGAGGACGTGCGCTGCACTGTGCGCGGTGCGGCGTCGCCTTCGCCATCAGTGATCGTTTCGGCCTGAGGCACAGATTCTCCGCTTGGGTCCGTCACGCTTTCCTGCGCCGCGCCGGACCCTGCGTCCGCCGAGGTGTCGCCGTCCGCCGCGATCGTGTCTTCGTCGTCACGCGATCCGTTCTCATCTCCGTTGCCCCCACCCCGACGCCGACGGCGCCGACGGCGCTTGCGCTTACCGCCGCCATCGTCACCCGAGCGTTCCGGCTGGGCCGGTTGGGGGGGCGCAGCCTCGGGCGCTTCAGGTTCGGGTGCCTCG
>SKKS01000465.1 GCA_007123625.1 Paracoccaceae bacterium | reverse complement strand
CGCGGCGCACATCGCGGGCATAGTCGGCGTTCGCGGCCTCAATCTGGCTGAGCACCGTGTCGCGCAATGCAGACGGGGTAACGTCAAGGATTTCGCCCATCCGGCGACCGGGTTCGGTGGCAAAGGCACGCGCCGGGCGCTGGTCGATCTGGCGGGCCAGCGCCGCGCCGATCCGGCGCACGATCTGGGGCGAGACCGCTTCGGTCTGTGCCATGGCCAGCGCGACAGCGCGCGCCATGTCGCCCGGCATCAGGCCAAGCACGGCGGCGGCCCGGGTGGTGGACAGCTGCGACAGCGCGACCGCGCCGATTTGCGCGTTCTCGGCGCGCAGAAGCTCTGCCACCGCCTCGGGCTCAGCGACTTCAAGCGTTTCCCAGGGATCGGCGTTTTCGCTGGACGCGGCGATCCGGCGCAGGCGGGCAGCGGCGGCTTCGCTGATCTGTCCGCCAAGCAGGTTGAGCGCACCATGCAACCCATCGGTAAAGGCCAGACCCACCTGATCGAGCGTTTCCAGAAATTCGCCCACCACCGCGTCCAGCGTGACCCGGTCGATAAGCCGCAGGGCGGCGATCTGTTCGGTCAACGCGGTCTGCATGTCTTCGGGCAAGGCGTTCAGCGGCAGACGCTCGCCCTCGGCCAGCAGCAGGCGGACAATGACTGCCGCCTTCTGGCGCCCGTTCAAATGCGCGGCGGCGGGCCTGCGCAGCTTTGGGCGCGGGACGGATGTGCCCGTCGCGGGTGGCATGTTGTCCTGCGCCGCCTGACGCCCCCGGGGCAGTGTTCCCTGCCCCGCCTGCACGAGTTCCTGCGCCATCTACGTACCGCGCCGCCTGTGTCCTGTTTCCCGACGGCAGCTTAGACCGGAAGGGTTTAACCGCGTCTTACCGGAACGCGGCGCGCACCCGGTCGGGTACACGAAAACAAAGGCCGCGCCCACTTCGAGGCGCGGCCAGTGTCAGCGACGGCCAAAGCCATTCGCCGCTTTGTTCAGCTGCTGAGCGGGGTGATGCAGGTCCGCGCATCGCTGTCCCACACCTGACCTTCGGTGCAGGCCGAAGCGGTCTGTTCGGGCTTCATCGTCCCGCATCCGCCCCAGGCAAGCGCCACCGAGGGGGCCATTGCCAGCGCCAGTGCAGCAAGGGTTGCCTTGGTCTTCATGGTCGGTCCTCCGTTAGCTCCCAAAGGGAACATAGCACGACGAAACGCCAGTCCAGAAGAAAATTACCCTGCGGCGCCGAAAACCCGCCCGAAAATTGTGTCCACATGCTTCGTATGGTGCGCAATGTCGAAATTCGCGGCGATTTCGGCTTCGGACATGGCAGCGCGCACCTCCGGGTCGGCCAGAAGCTCGGTCTGGAAATCGCAGCCCTGTTCCCAGACCTTCATCGCGTTGCGCTGGACCAGGGTATAGGCATCCTCGCGCGAGACGCCCTTTTGCGTCAGCGCCAGCAACACCCGCTGCGAATGGATCAGGCCGCGGAACTTGTTCATGTTGGCCAACATGGTGTCGGGGTAGACCACCAGCTTGTCGATCACACCCGTCAGACGCGCCAGCGCGAAGTCCAGCGTCACCGTGGCATCGGGGCCGATCATGCGCTCCACGGAACTGTGCGAGATGTCGCGCTCATGCCAAAGCGCCACGTTTTCCAGCGCCGGAACGACCATGCCGCGCACAAGCCGCGCCAGCCCGGTCAGGTTTTCGGTCAGGACCGGATTGCGCTTGTGCGGCATGGCGCTCGACCCCTTCTGGCCCTTGGAGAAGAATTCCTCGGCCTCCAGCACTTCGGTACGCTGCATGTGACGGATTTCGGTGGCGATGTTTTCCACGGAACTGGCAATCACCCCCAGCGTGGCAAAGAACATGGCGTGCCGGTCACGGGGGATGACCTGGGTACTGATCGGCTCGGCGCGCAGGCCCAGCTTGGCGCAGACATGCGCCTCTACGCTCGGGTCGATATTGGCGAAGGTGCCGACGGCGCCGGAAATCGCACCGGTGGCAATCTCAGTGCGGGCGTGTTCCAGCCGGGCGCGGTTGCGCGCCATTTCGGCGTAAAACCGCGCAAAGGTCAGGCCCATGGTCGTAGGTTCGGCGTGGATCCCGTGGCTACGCCCGATGCGGATGGTGTCCTTGTGTTCGAACGCACGGCGCTTGAGCGCGTCCAGCAGCGCGTCGAGATCAGCCAGCAGGAGATCGGCGGCGCGCACAAGCTGCACGTTGAAGGTGGTGTCCAGCACGTCCGAGCTGGTCATGCCCTGATGCACGAAGCGCGCTTCCTCGTGGCCGATGATCTCGGCCAGATGGGTCAGGAAGGCGATGACGTCATGCTTGGTCACGGCCTCGATCGCGTCGATGCGGGCGACGTCAAAGTCCACATCCTTTGCGCGCCACACTGCGGCGGCGCTTTCGGCGGGGATCACGCCCAGCGCGGCTTGCGCGTCGCAGGCATGGGCCTCGATCTCGTACCAGATGCGGAATTTGGTTTCAGGCGACCAGATGGCGACCATTTCGGGGCGGGAATAGCGGGGGATCATGGCGGGCGTCCTGCGGTTGCATCGGTTTGGGGCGTCATAAGGGCCCGGGCGACGGGCTGCAAGGCAGCGGCCCCGTCCGATTGCCCAGAACACCCCTGCACGGCCGTGCGCCCAGGGAACACGCCAGAACACTGGCCCGTGTCGCGTTCCGGAAAGCGTGACGCAAGGCGCCGCCCCTACCACACGATGACCGACATACATGCCCGGTTGCGCGGCGTCAGGCGCGTGCGGCAGAGGTTTCGCAAATGCGCCGAGATGGCGAGTCAAGGCTGCGCCTGCGCCCTGGCCGGTATCGGTACCGCCGGACAGAAGGCCCTAGAACGGGATTTCGTCGTCCATGTCAGAGCGCCCGCCGCCAGAGCCGCCACGGTCGCCACCATAGCCGCCATCGGACGAACCGCCACCCGAACCACCGTCAGAGCCGCCGTAACCGCCACCAGCACCACCGCCCGAGCCGCCCTCACCACGACCGTCCAGCATGGTCAGCGTACCGCCCATCCCGGCCACCACCACATCCGTCGAATACCGGTCCTGCCCGCTCTGGTCCTGCCATTTGCGGGTTTGCAGCGTGCCTTCGACGTATACCTTGGAGCCCTTGCGCAGATACTGCTCGGCGACCCGTACCAGCCCGTCGCCGCGCAGCACCACGTTGTGCCATTCCGTCCGTTCGCGCGTTTCGCCGGAGTTGCGGTCGCGCCAGCGCTCGGACGTGGCAATCCGAAGATTGCACAACTTTCCACCATCAGGGAAGGTCCGCACCTCGGGGTCGCGCCCCAGATTGCCGACCAGGATCACCTTGTTCACCGAACCTGCCATTGCCGCGCTCCCTTCGCGAATCCCGTTTGCATCGGCTTACACCAATGCCGCAGGATACTCTACCAACGCTGGTAAAGAATGTCTGAATGTGCGCCCGCCCCTGCCCCGCGCAAAACACTGGATTCGGCGCGCGATTAGATTATCATGCGCGCAATCGAAGTGTGGGGACAAAAAGCATGCGCAGGACGGCGGCAACGGCGGGAATTGCGCTGGCAGTGATCTGCGGGACGGGCCTGCCTGCGCTGGGACAGGGACTGAACCTGTCGGGGCAATCATCATCGTCGCGTTCGGATGTGCTGGGCAACCAGATGCGGCTTCTGGAGGGGCGCCTGTCGCAGCAGTATTCGCGCTCGGACCGGCTGTTGCCACCCAGCACGCGCGCGGCACCGACGGAAACGATCCCGGCCTATACCGGCCCGCGATCGGGCCCATATATCGAACTTGCACGCGCCGCCGCACGGCGCCACGACCTGCCCGAGGATCTGTTCCTGCGCCTGATCCATCAGGAAAGCCGCTGGAACCCCACGGCGGTGTCGCACAAGGGCGCACTGGGGCTG
>SKKS01000097.1 GCA_007123625.1 Paracoccaceae bacterium | reverse complement strand
TATCGGCCCGACCGCATTGCGCGGCCTGCCGAATGGGCCGTGCCCATCGGCCCGCGCGACCTGTGGTCGGATGACCCGCGCCACGAGGATTACAACCTCATGGTCCGCGCGCCCTATCTGCACAGCCATGAACGGCTGCGCCGCGCTGATCCGCTGTATGATATTGTGCTGATCACCGACTGGAACTGGCCGCGCGCGGAACGCGGGCGCGGGTCGGCCATTTTCGTGCATGGCTGGCGCGGTCCCGGCGTCCCGACAGCAGGCTGTATCGGGCTGAACCCACGCGATCTGGCGCAGATTGCCCCGCGTATCCGGTATCAGACGCGGCTGATCGTGCCGGAAACCCTGGCGCGCTGACCGGAGCGCGCGCGCCCTTGCAAAACCTTCGGCCAGCAAGAAAACCGGATCAGCGCCGCGCGCCGAAGATGGCGGAGCCGACGCGGACATGGGTTGCGCCATGCGCGATG
This sequence comes from Paracoccaceae bacterium, assembly GCA_007123625.1. Classification (GTDB taxonomy): domain Bacteria; phylum Pseudomonadota; class Alphaproteobacteria; order Rhodobacterales; family Rhodobacteraceae; genus Rhabdonatronobacter. The sequence goes on along the minus strand of SKKS01000097.1, from coordinate 3,452 downwards.
GCGGTCTCGAAATCATCCGACATGCCCATCGACAGCGCCGCCAGCCCGTTGCGCGCGCCGATTTCGGCAAGTTGCGCGAAATGCCGGGCCGGGTCGGCATCCACAGGCGGGATGCACATCACGCCGATTACAGGAAGGTCGAGCGCGCGCGCCTCTTGGATAAAGGCGTCGGCATCCTCGGGAAGGATACCCGCCTTCTGCGGTTCGGCGCCCGTATTCACCTGCACGAAAAGCTGCGGACAATTCCCGAGGTCCTGCGCCAGCCGCGCGAAGCTGCGCGCCAGTTTCAGGCGGTCCAGCGAATGGATGGTCTGGAAAAGCTCCATCGCCGCCTTCGCCTTGTTGGTCTGCAACGGCCCCAGCAGGTGCAGATCGACCGCGCCGAACCGATCGGCCCAGGCGGGCCATTTGCCAGCGGCTTCCTGCACGCGGTTCTCACCAAAGACGCGGTGGCCTGCCTCCAGCACCGGCAGGACACGGTCTTCGGGCTGTTCCTTGGACACGGCGATCAGGGTCACATCACCGGGGCTGCGGCCCGCCGCCGTGGCTGCCGCGGTGATGCGGGCGCGGATGTCGGACAGGGACATCGGCTCAGTCTCCGACAAAGACGCGGCGAGGGGTGGAACGATTGCGGTCGGGGTCGAGTTCGACCTCGGCCCCGAATGTCACGCCGCCATCGGTCTGGCCGGTGAATTGCATCCGCAACCGCGTGCGCGTGTCCAGCCGCAAGCCGGTCTCGCGCTGCGCCCAGGGGGGCGGACGTTCCCAGACCAGCCCCATGCGGGCATCGCCCGACAGGTGCGGGCCAGGCTGTTCGGCCGCCAGCGGGGGCGCGGCCAGCGCGAGTGCGGCGCACAATGTCAGCACGCCGGGGCGCAGCGGCGGGAGTGTCCTCATCGGCCCAGCCTGCGGACGTCCTGCCCCGCCCCCACAAAGACACCGCCCACGCCATCCAGCGCTGCGGATGTGGTTTCGCATGCCGTCAGTGCGACGGTCGCAAGCATCACTGCCACGGCTGCGGGTTTCCAGAATATCATGCGCTGCTGTCCCTGCCCGGTTGCCCTGTCCCGATCTTGTGCAACACCTTACCCCTGTCAGCCGGGGCTTGTGAAGGTCTGGTCGTTCAAAAAGAAAAGAGCGGGCGCAAGGCCCGCTCTTTGATAGCACCGATCCGGTAAGGGATCAGAAGCTGAAGGACAGACCGACGTCTGCAGTGGTTGCACCACCGGACACCCGGTTGACGCTGCCGCCCAGAGTGGCGCCGCCACCCAGACCGTAGGTCACGCCAGCACCGAGGTGGTTGTTGCCAGCGAAGTCACGCATGCCGCGCACCTGAACACCAACACCGTCGAAGGAAGCATGCACGTCCAGACCATACTGGTTCTGGTTGCCGCCACCGCCATTGGGACGCAGCTGGCCAGCGAAGGCGCGAACCGAGACCGGGTCAAAGTTGGCTTGACCGCTGATCAGGATGTGACGATCGCCAGCACCATTGCGCTCTGCGCCCAGGGCAATGCCGTAGCCGTCCATCGTGTAGGACACACCGATCGAGTAGGCCTGAGCGCCACTCACGAACTGGCTGGTGCCCAGAGCAACCTTGAAGCCGTCGATATCGTAGGTGTACAGAGCTCTCGCATTAGTGCCACCGCCCAGAGCCGCTGTACGCGAGCCGGCTGCATTTTCCAGAACACCGATGTGGCGTGTGCGGAACCATGTTGCTTCCAGAGCGGAGTCAACATCGCCGATTGCCAGACGACCGAAATGGCCCGAGATAAAGACAGAACCGGCAGTCATGTTGGCACGGCCAATCGCGTTCACGTTGGTGCCGCCGCCGGCAGCGCCACCAGCATTGTCAGCGCGGAACGATGCGCCGAATGCCATGCCGGCATCGGTTTCGCCCGACAGTGTGAAAGTGACGCGAGCGCGGCTGATTGTCTGGATATCATTGGTCGGAACCGAGCTGTCGTAGCCCAGACCCATCCATGCGTCACCGGACACAGCAACATCTGCGGTTGCAACGCCTGCCGACATGACCACTGCGGTCGAAGCAAGAAGAAGCTTTTTCATTTTTTTCCCTCGTGTTCTAAGGATTTCCTCGCCTCACCAGTCGCGGCGAGGTCTGAGCCTGTTTCATCTTTTCGCCGGGCTTTTTCAAGACAAAGCGAATTGGCCTGTCTGCAAGCGCCCATATATGGTGCAGAATTGTCACGCCCGGCCTGCCAGCCCTGCCATGCGCCCGCTTTGGACCCCAGCCTCGCGCGCGCGAGAAAGGCGTGTGTGCGCTGCATGTCGGCCCGGCCCTGTTGCCGGTGCGGCGCAGGGTCTGCAAGGCCCAAATGCGGCCTCTTGTTCGACAGGCTTTAACAGGCTAGAGAATATATGGCTTTGGCAAGGGATCATTCGCGATGGTTTATTCACACGCCCTGCGCATCACTGCGCTTTGCAGCCTGACACTCGTGCTGACCGGCTGTGGTGGTGGCGGTTTCGGCGGGTTTTTCCAGGGCGGCGACCGCTCTCGGGCGGCGGCGGCGGAAATTCATGCGCGCGAACGCGTGTCATCGCCGCAGCGGACCTCGACAGTGTGGGACCTGTTCACCAACGCGCAACCGCCCAGCGTGACCGTGGAAGTGAACCGCTATTTGTGGAATGCCTCGCTCGAGGTGCTGGACTTTCTGCCGGTGCAGACGGTCGACCCGTTTTCCGGCGTGATCGTGACAGGGTTCGGCACACCGCCCGGCGGCGGGCGGGCCTACCGCGCGGCGATTCTGGTCAATGACCCGGCGCTGGATGCGCGCTCGCTGAATGTGGCGCTGATGACCAATAGCGGGCCTGCATCGCGCGAGACGATTCGCGCCGTGGAAGATGCGATCCTGACACGCGCGCGCCAGTTGCGCATTCGCGACCGGGGTTTGTGATCCGGGATTGCGGGCGTCGGTCCTCGTGATCTGGACCTTGCCTGAACGGGGCGCTAAGGATGCCGGGCCGGATGCGCCCGGCTTTTCTTTGCCCAGCCCCCTGGTGACCTGCCCGTCATCACTCTGCCCGTCACTGCCCAGCCACAGGAAACCGCATGTCCAGCCAAACCGATGCGCGCTATAGTCCGCAAGCACTCGAATCCCGATGGCAGCAGGAATGGGACGCAGCGCAGGTATTTCTGGCGCGGCGCGACCCGAACCGCCCGAAATACTATGTGCTGGAGATGTTCCCCTACCCTTCGGGGCGCATCCATATGGGCCATGTGCGCAACTACACGATGGGCGATGTGGTGGCGCGCTACAAGGCCGCGCGGGGGTTTTCGGTGCTGCACCCGATGGGCTGGGATGCGTTCGGGATGCCCGCCGAGAATGCCGCGATGGAACAGGGCGGCCACCCCAATGACTGGACCGAAGCCAACATTCAGGTGATGAAGGCCCAGATGAAGCCGCTGGGCCTGTCGATCGACTGGACGCGCG
>SKKS01000062.1 GCA_007123625.1 Paracoccaceae bacterium | reverse complement strand
GTTGGGATTCACCCGCGCCGGGTCAAACCCCAGCGCGCGGCTGACCGCAAGCGCCTGCGCTGCGAAGGCCTCGTTCGATTCGATCACGTCGAAATCCGCGATCGACAGGCCGATGCGGGCGCAAAGCGCCTGCACCGCCGGGACCGGGCCGATTCCCATCACCTCGGGGCGGACACCGGCATGCGCGTAGCCAAGCACCCGCGCGCGCGGCGTCAGCCCCGCCGAAGCGGCCGCATCGGCCCGCGCCAGCACCAGCGCCGCCGCCCCGTCATTGATCCCGCTGGCGTTCCCTGCAGTCACGCTGCCATCCTTCTGGAACACAGCGCGCAGCCCGGCAAGCGCCTCGGGGGTGGTCGCCTTGGGGTGCTCGTCGCGGGCGAATTCCACCTCGCCCTTGCGGGTCTTGAGCGTGACCGGCACGATCTGGCTGTCGAAATATCCCGCCTCGATCGCCCGCGCCGCGCGGTTCTGGCTTTCCAGCGCGAATGCATCCTGATCTTCGCGGCTGATTTCATTCTCGCGCGCCACGTTCTCCGCAGTCACGCCCATGTGGCCGGTGCCGAAGGGGCAGGTCAAAGCCCCGGTCATCATGTCCAGCGCGCGGATGTCGCCCATCTTCTGACCCGCGCGGGCGGATTGCAGGATATGCGGGCTGCGACTCATGGTTTCGGACCCGCCGGCCAATGCGAAATCGGCATCTCCCAGCGCGAGCGCCTGCACCGCCGATACGATGGCCTGCGCCCCCGACCCACACAGCCGGTTGACATTCATCGCCGGGGTGCTGTCTGGGATCCCCGCCGCCATGGCCGCGCGCCGCGACAGGTACATGTCCGCCGGTTCGGTGTTGATGACATGGCCAAAGACCACATGCCCCACCTGTCCGCCGTCGACCCCGGCGCGCTCCAGCGCCACCCTGGCGGCCAGCGCGCCCAGGTCAATGGCACTGGTCCCCGCCAGGCTACCGCCGAAAGTGCCGATCGCCGTACGCGCCCCGCTCAGGATCACGATATCGTCCATGGTTCTGCCTCGTCCCTTTTGAAATACTCCGGGTTGGAGAAGGGCCGCATGCGCAGGGCGCTGTCAAGACATTCGCGCATGCATCATCGGCCAGGACTGTGGTTGTCGGTCGCGCGCGCCAGCGCGCGCCCGTCCCAACGGGATGAGCCCCGCAAGGGGCGAAGACGGGCGGGAGAACCAGTCAAACCTTGCGCCTCCCCGCGCACTCGGGGCTCAACCCTTCTGCTTGCGCGCGGATTTCTTCGCTGCCTTGGCCTTGCGCGCGCGCATCTTGCCCGCCATGCGCCCCACCGGCCCGCGTCGGCCCTTGCGTGCCTTCGACCGGGGCACAGCTTCGCCCTCGACCTCGAGCAGTTCCAGAAGCAAGCCGCCGGTCATAGGCTCCGCCTCGGCCAGTTTCACAAGCACCCGCTGCCCCAGCCCGAACGCCCGGCCCGAATGTTCGCCCACCAGTTGCTGCGCTTCGGCGTCATGGCGGAAATACTCATCCCCCAGCGTGCGCACCGGCACCAGCCCGTCGGCGCCGGTCTCGTCCAGCTTGACGAACAGCCCGTAGCGCGTGACGCCCGAAATCCGTCCGCCCAGTTCGGTGCCCACCCGGTCGGCCAGAAACGCCGCCAGATACCGGTCGGTGGTGTCGCGCTCGGCGGCCATGGACCGCCGCTCGGCCTCGGAGATCGCCACCGCGGTATCCGCCAGCCGCTCCACGTCGTCCGGCGCCAGCCCGTCGCCAGCCCCACGCCCGCCCCAGCCATGAGCCGAAATCAGCGCCCGGTGCACGATCAGATCCGCATACCGCCGGATGGGCGAGGTGAAATGTGCGTAACTACGCAGCGCCAGCCCGAAATGGCCGAAGTTCTGCGCCGCGTAATACGCCTGCGGCATGGATCGCAGCGTGGCCATGTTGATCAGCTCGTCGAACTCGGACCCTTCGGCCTGCGCCAGAAGGTTGTTGAGATGCCGCGTCTGCAGGACCTGCCCCTTGGCCAGCGAGAACCCCGAGGCCAGCGCCACCTCGCGCAGGCTCTCCAGCTTCTCGGGCGAAGGTTCCTCGTGGACCCGGAACAGCAGCGGGCTGCGGCGCGCCACCAGTTCCTCGGCGGCAGCCACGTTCGCCAGCACCATGAACTCCTCGACCAGCCGGTGCGCATCCAGCCGCTCGCGGAACGCGACCGAGGCCACGCGCCCGTCTGCGGTCAACTCGATCCGCCGCTCGGGCAGGTCCAGATCCAGCGGCTGGCGGCGCGCGCGGGCGGCGCGTAGCGCGCGATAGGCCGCGAACAGCGCATCGATTTCCGCCGACAGCGGAGCGGTCGCGTCGTCATGGTGCCCGTCGGCCGCCGCCTGCGCCTGTCCATAGCTCAGCGACGCGCGCGAGCGCATGATCCCGCGCTCGAACCGGTGCGCGCGCTTCTCGCCGCGCGCGTCGATCACCATGCGAACCGCCAGGCACGCCCGGTCCACGCCCTCGTGCAGCGAACATTCATCGGCCGACAGCCGGTCGGGTAGCATCGGCACCACACGGTCCGGGAAATAGGTCGAATTGCCCCGCATCCGCGCCTCGCGGTCCAGCTCGGACCCGGGGCGGACGAAATGGGCCACATCGGCAATGGAAACCCACAGCACGAACCCGCCGGGGTTGTCGGGGTCGTCATCCGGGATCGCGGTCACCGCATCGTCATGGTCGCGCGCATCGTGCGGGTCGATGGTCATGAGCGGCAGCGCGGTCAGATCGCGCCGCCCGGCGGGGTCGGGCGCGACCATCGCATCAGCCTCGACGATCACCGCATCGGGGAAATGATCGCGGATGCCGTGCTGGTGAATGGCGATCAATGACACCGCCCGCGCCGCGCCAGGATCGCCCAGGCGCGCGACCACCCTTGCCCGAGGCAAGCCCAGATGCGCCCGGCCCAGCGCTTCGGCCTCGACCAGCTCGCCCTCCTGCGCGCCGCCGGTATCGCCCGCCGCCACCATCCATTCGCGGTCGGCGCCCTTGTCCACGGGCGCAATGCGCCCGCCTTGGCTGCCCGCGCGGAAAATGCCAAGCACGCGCTGCGCATTGCCGCCCAGCTTGCGGATCGGGCGGGCCTCATAGCCGTGGTCGGGCGCGCGCACCTCCTGCAGCTTTGCCAGCACCCGGTCGCCGGGCGCCAGCGCGCCATCGCGCGGGCCACTGATCACCAGAATACGCGGCGCAGCGCCTTGCAGCCGCGCTTCCACCGGCACCGCGAACAGATCGCCGTCGCCATCGGCGCCGGTGATCTCGAGCACAGCAACCGGCGGCAGACGGTCCGCCGAGCGCGCGTGCACCCTGCGCCGGGGCAACAAGCCCTCGGCGGCCAGCGCGTCGGTCAGCGCGCGCAGATCGCGCCGCGCCGCGCCCTTGATCCCGAAGGCGCGCGCGATCTCGCGCACGCCAGCGCCGGGGTTCTGCGCCAGCCAGTCGCGCAACTCGTCAAGTGTCGGTAATCTGTTCATCCTTCGCCCCTAGCACGCGACGCAGTGGTCGTCATCGCCGAATCGCCACCGCGCCAGATGGCAGGGGCACTACCCGGCCCGCGCACCCGATTCATTTTCTTGCTCGAGAGAATGCCTTCGCACCCCATCGCCATGGTATAGGCACAGGCGACAGCGCCACCCTTCACGCAAAGGCCCCGTCCGAGCGCTGCACCTCGTCCAGCAGCCAGTCGCGAAACCGTTGCGTCGCGGGCGGGCTGCGCGGCAGGTCCGGCTCCACGAACCAGTATCCCCCGCCCCCTGACCAGTCCGCCCCCAGCGCCACCAGCTCGCCCCGCGCCACTTCGGGGCCGATCAGCACCGTCGGTAGAAGCCCCACGCCCAGCCCGGCGGCACAGGCCCGCGCCAGCGTGGCGAAATGCTCGAACTCCAGCGCCGGGCGCGGGGTCTGCGCGACCCCATGCGCGCGCAGCCACCCC
>SKKS01000050.1 GCA_007123625.1 Paracoccaceae bacterium | reverse complement strand
TGGCGGCGATGCTTGCCACTGCAGGTTGGGCAGCGGGCGAGGACGACACAGTTCCCCGGAACGCGGAAGTGGTCGAACTGCTGCAGGAACTGGCCGAACCCGAGCAGGCGCGCTGGCAACGGCTGGAGCGCCGGATCATCCGGCTTTGGTCGCAATCGGGGTCGGCTTCGGCGGATCTTCTGCTGCAGCGCGGGCGGGACGCACTGCGCACCGGCAATACCGCTGCCGCGATCGAGCATCTGACCGCGCTGGTCGATCACGCCCCCGATTTTGCCGAAGGCTACCACACCCGCGCGACCGCGTTCTTCATGGCCAACCAGTACGGCCCGGCGATGATCGACATTCAGGAAACGCTGCGCCGCAACCCCGATCACTTTGGCGCGCTGTCTGGCATGGGCGTTATTCTGGAAGAACTGAAGCTGCGCGATGCCGCGCTCGACGCCTACCGCGCGGCGCACGCTATACATCCGCACCGCCCTGACATAAAACGCGCTCTGGAGCGGCTGGAACGCCAGATGGACGGGCTGTCGCTCTGACCGTCTGCGGACTGGTCGCGATGCTGCAAGGCGGGGCAGGAAACAGCCATGAACATGCGCGCGCAATCCCGGGCGGTGGCGGTTCTGGGGCCCACGAACACCGGCAAGACCCATTACGCCATCGAACGCATGCTGGCGCACCGCACCGGGGTGATCGGCCTGCCGCTGCGGCTACTTGCGCGCGAGGTCTATGACCGCATCCGCACATTGCGTGGCCCCGATGTGGTGGCACTGATCACCGGCGAGGAACGGATCGTCCCCGACCGCACGCAATACTGGGTTTGCACGGTCGAGGCGATGCCGCTGGAAATCGGCGCCGATTTCGTGGCGGTGGATGAAATCCAGCTATGCGCCGATGCCGACCGCGGGCATGTGTTCACCGACCGGCTTTTGCATGCGCGGGGTCTGCATGAAACGCTGTTCATGGGGTCGGACACCATGCGCGGGGCGATTGCCGCGCTGGTTCCCGGGGTGTTTTTCCAGCGCCGCGAGCGGCTGTCGCAGCTTGGCTATGCAGGGTCGAAAAAGCTCAGCCGGATGCCCGCGCGCAGCGCCATCGTGGGGTTCAGTGTTGAAAACGTCTATGCCATCGCCGAGCTGATCCGTCGCCAGAAAGGCGGCTGCGCGGTGGTCATGGGAGCGCTCTCGCCGCGCACGCGCAACGCGCAGGTGGACCTTTATCAGAATGGCGACGTGGATTACCTGGTCGCGACCGATGCCATCGGGATGGGGCTGAACCTGGACATCAAGCATGTGGCGTTTTCGGCCACGCGCAAGTTCGATGGACGCCGCATGCGCGATCTGGGCGCCGACGAACTGGCGCAGATCGCGGGCCGCGCCGGGCGGCACATGAGCGCGGGAACCTTCGGAGTCACCAGCGAGGCCCGCCCGATGTCCGACGACACCATCGAGGCCATCGAATCGCACCGCTTCGCCCCGGTGAAGAAGCTGCAGTGGCGCAACGCGGCGCTGGAATTCGGAACGGCGGCGCGGCTGATCGCATCGCTTGAGCGGCATGCGACCGATGACTGGCTGACCCGCGTGCGCGATGCCGAGGACCTTCTGGCGCTCAAGGCGCTGACCGACGATCCCGAAGTTGCATCCCGCCTGCAGGGCCCGCAGGATGTGCGCCTGTTGTGGGATGTGTGCCGTATCCCCGATTTTCGGGGCATTTCGCCCACGGAACATGCGGGTTTGCTGGCGCGAATCTATGGGTTCGTGCATGATTCGGGGCGGATCCCGGCCGAGTGGCTGGCGCGCAACGTGGCGCGGATCGACCGCACCGACGGTGACATCGATGCGCTGTCGCGGCGGCTGGCCTTTGTGCGGACCTGGACCTATGTGGCGCAACGCCGGGGTTGGGTGGATGATGAAAGCCATTGGCGCGACGCGACGCGCGCTGTAGAAGACCGCCTGTCGGACGCGCTGCACGCGCGATTGACGCAGCGGTTCGTGGACCGGCGCACGAGTGTTCTCATGCGGCGGCTCAAGCAAAAGGAGAGCCTTGTGGCCGAGGTGAACGACAAGGGTGAAGTGACGGTCGAGGGCCAGTTGATCGGCCGCATGGAAGGGTTTCGTTTCCGCCCGGACCGGACCGCGAGCCCTGACGAGGCACGGACCCTGCGCCAGGCTGCGCAGGCCGTGCTGGTGCCGCATTTCCATCTGCGCGCCGACCGCATGTACAATGCGCCCGATACCGAATTCGAACTGACCGAACAGGGCGGGCTGATGTGGGGCACCGACGCGGTGGGCAAGCTTGCCGCCGGAGCCGACGCCATGCGCCCGCAGGCCGAGGCCTTTGTCGATGACGAGGCCGGCCCCGATGTGGCCGAAAAGGTCCGCCGCCGGTTGCAGCATTTCATCGACCGCAAGGTGGCCGCGCTGTTCGAGCCGTTGCTGGCCATGTCCCGCGACGAGGCCTTGACCGGGCTTGCGCGCGGCTTTGCGTTCCAGATGGTCGAGGCGATGGGCATTGTCCCGCGCGAAAAGGTGGCGCAGGACGTGCGCGCGCTGGACCAGGACGCACGCGGCAGCCTGCGCAAGCATGGCGTGCGCTTCGGGCAGTTCACAGTGTTCCTGCCGCTGCTCCTGAAGCCCGCGCCGACGCGGCTGCGGCTGGTGCTGGCATCCCTGCACGCCGGGCGGAGCGAGTTCCCCGAAAGCCCGCCCCCGGGGCTGGTGACGATCCCCAATGTCGCCGAAGTCCCGCCCGAGGATTACCTGCTGGCCGGATATCGTCCGGCGGGGCAGCGTGCGATTCGCGTGGACATGCTGGAGCGGCTGGCCGATCTGCTGCGCCCGCAAGACAGCCGCGCCGGGTTCGAGGCCACGCCCGACATGCTGTCGATCACCGGCCTGACGCTGGAGCAGTTCGCCGACCTGATGGCCGGTCTTGGCTATGCCGCCGAGCGCGGCGAGCGGGTGAAACAGCCCGCCCCCGAACCCGCAGCCTCTGCACCGACCAAGCCCGAAACTGACGTGCCTGCACATGCTGCATCCGAGACCGATGCGCCCGAAGCTGCCAAGGACACGCCTGAGGTTGCCACCGAATCGGCACCCGACACCACCACCAGCGAGGGCGCCCCCCCCGCCGAAGCTGTGGCGCCTGAGGCAACCGTCGCGGATGCCGCCTCCACGCCCGCACCCGAATCGACAGGTTCCGAAGCCGAGGCAGTGCCTGTGATAGCCGCCGAAGCGGATTCCGAATCTGCTGCCCCTGCAGGCACGCACGAAACGCCCACCGAAGCCGTCGCAGACCCGGCTGCCGAGATGGAGGTCTATTTCACCTTCACCTGGGCGCCGCGTCCGCGCCGTGGCGCAGGCCGAAGCGACCGCCGTGGCGACAGGTCCGAGCGGGGCGAGCGTCCGGCCCGGGGCGACAAGCCCGCACAGGCTGACGGTGCGCGCGGCGCGAAGCCCGGCAAGCAGGGCGGCAAGCCGCGCAAGGACAAACCCGCAGGAGACCGCCGTTCGGTGCCGGGCAAAGGCAAGGACCAGCGCCCCGACCGCGCCGCGACCTACAGCTCCGGCCCGCGCAAATCCGACAGGATCGACCCCGACAACCCCTTCGCCGCCGCGCTGATGGGGCTGCGCGACAAGACCTGAGTGAGCGATGAACCCGGCGCCGACAACGCTTCGCCTGGACAAATGGCTCTGGCATGCGCGGTTCTTTCGGACGCGCAGCATGGCGGCGCGGGCGGTGGCGGGGCAGGGGGTGCGGATCAACGGCGCGCGGGTCACCAAGCCCGCGGCTTCGGTTACGCCCGGCGATGTGCTGACATTTGCCATCGGCGCGCGGGTACGCGTGGCGCGGGTCCTGGAGCTGGGCAGCCGCCGTGGCCCCGCCCCCGAGGCCCGCGCGTTGTACGAGGACCTGTCACCGCCGCCGCCCCCGCGCGATCCGTCTGCTCCCGTGATC
>SKKS01000363.1 GCA_007123625.1 Paracoccaceae bacterium | reverse complement strand
GCCGTGCTGGCGCTGTTCAACGCCAGCCAGATCAGCCGCTTCATGCGCGCGTCCATGCTGGACAATCTCAACCAGGACTATGTGCGCACCGCCCGCGCCAAGGGGATGGCGGAAAAGACCGTGCTGCTGGTCCATGTGCTGCGCAACTCCATGATCCCGGTCGTCACCGTCATCGCCATCGGCATTCCGACCGTGTTCACCGGCGCGATCATCACCGAACAGATATTCCGCGTGAACGGGCTGGGCGATGCGCTGATCCGGGCGATCTATGTCAGCGACTGGCCCATGGTGCAGACCATCACCTTCATCTTTGCGATCCTGATCGTGTTGTTCAACCTGATTGCCGATGTCCTTTACGGCATCCTTGACCCGAGGATCCGCTATGACTGACGCCACCCCCGGCCCCGCAGCCGAGGACGTCCACGACCTGCGCCCCCCGCGCAACCAGTGGTGGGATGTGTGGGACCAGTTCAAGACCCACAAGGGCGCTATGGCCGGGATGATCGTGTTCATCTCGATCCTGCTGTTCGTGTTCGCGGGGCCCTGGATCTGGCAGGTCGACCCCGGCCTGATCGACATCCGTTCGCGAAACCAGGGCGCCAGCTGGGCGCACCCTATGGGCACCGACCAGCTGGGCCGCGACCTGCTGGCCCGGATGATGTACGGCGGGCGCATTTCGGTTGCGGTGGGTCTTACCGCCATGCTGCTGGGGCTGGTGCTGGGCACTTTGATCGGCGTTCTGGCCGGATACTTCAAGCTGATGGACGGCCCGCTGATGCGGGTGACGGACCTGTTTCTGGCGCTGCCGCTGCTGCCGCTGCTGCTGATCCTGGTCACCCTGTTTCGCGACCCGCTCGAAGGCGCCTTTGGCCAGGCAGCTGGTGTATTCATGCTGATCGTGGTGGCCATCGCCATCACCAGCTGGATGCAGACCGCGCGGATCGTGCGCGGCGATGTGCTGGCGCTCAAGGAGCGCGAATTCGTGCTGGCGGCGCGTTCCATCGGGACGCCGTCGCGCCGGATCAACACCCGCCACATCCTGCCCAACGTGATGTCGCCGATCATGGTGTCGGCCACGCTGGGCATCGCGTCGGCCATCATCACCGAAAGCGCACTGTCGTTTCTCGGACTTGGTTTCCCGCCGGATTTCCCCACCTGGGGAAGGATCCTCTATGACGGGCGTGACTGGATCGAACAGTATCCGGCGCGCGTGGTCTGGCCGGGGGTCTTCATTTCCCTGACGGTGCTGAGCGTGAACTTCATCGGCGACGGGCTGCGCGACGCCCTTGATCCGCGCATCCGGGGGCGCTGACCGTCAACGCGCATCAGGGTGGTGCCGAATGGTCGCACTGTACGCACGATCATAGGTTTTGCCACGACAAAACTTGATTTTAACGCGCGCAGCGCGCAACTCACTGATAGAACAAAGTTGCTGCCGTCACCTGTTATTGGAGTTCCTTGACATGCTCCTGTCGTCGATTATCCGCAAGGCCGCGCTCGCGCTTGGCGTGGCTTCGGTCCTTTATTCGCCCGCCGCGATGGCGGAGTCTTCCCAGTTTGAATTCGCTTTGGGCGGGTCACTGGGTGTAGCCCCCGAATATCAGGGGGCAGGCAGCTACGGGCTTGACGTTGGCGGAAACTTCCGCTTCACCAACCTTCAGCTCGGGGGTGTGACCCTTGCCGAAAGCGATGGCTGGCGGGACAGCGCCGGATTCGCGATCAGTCCAACGCTTCGGCTTATCAGTCCCCGCCGCGCGAACGATCATGCCGACCTTGCCGGGACGAATGACATTTCGCGCGCGCTGGAACTGGGCGCCCGCGCGCAATTCACCACCGATGACTGGCAGGTTTACGCAACCTTGCGCCGTGGCGTGCGCGGGCATCGCGGCTGGTCGGGCGAAGCCGGTTTCAACGGCTTCTTTGCCGCCAGCGACGCGCTGACACTCAGCGCCGGTCCGCGTGTCGAATTCGGGAACGCGCGGTACCAGCGCACCTATTTCGGGGTAACTGCTGGCGAGGTGGCGGCGTCCGGGATGCGGGAATATACGCCTGGCTCGGGCATCCATGCGGCGGGTCTGGCGCTTGGTGCGCTGTACGAGATCAGCCCCCAGTGGGCGATCACGGGCGAGCTGGAGTACATGAACCTGACCGGTCCGGCGCGGAATTCGCCTATTGTTGCGCGCGGATCGCGCAGCCAGATTGGCGCGCGAGTGGGGGTGGTGCATCGTGTCAGCCTGTTCTGACGCGGTATCGATCGCGACAAATGGTCATATAGAGTTATCTGAATAATCATGGAAACCTCGTGACTCCGCGCGAACACGGATCAGTTAAGTGAGGTTTCCATGTTTCAATCCCGTATCCTGCCAATCGCTGCGTCAGTGGTTGCTCTCGGTCTTGCTGCGCCTGCGCTGGCCGATGACGCGGCTTCGCTGGTGACCGTTGTCACCAGCCCCGACGCCCAGACCCAGTTGATGGCGATGGTCCTGACCGCCCAAGCGGTGGAAGAGGGTGCCGACGCGCATATTCTGCTTTGCGGGCCGGGCGGCGACATCGCGCTGGCTGAGGCCCCCGAAAGCGCAACCGCCCCGCAACCGCCGCGCGACATGAGCCCTCAGGGCATGTTGCAAATGCTCATGAGCCGCGGCGTCACGGTCGAGGTCTGCGCGATCTACCTGCCCGGCATGGGTGCTGATGCAAGCGTACTGGTCGACGGCGTGGGGGTTGCTCAGCCGCCCGAAATGGCTGGGGCCATGCTGGCCGACCGAACGCGCGTCTGGTCCTTCTGAGCGCACGACCTCCGCAGTCGGGGGCGGCACCGCCTGCCCCCGGTTCGCTCAGAACCCCCGCGTTACGCTCAGCCCCAGGAAATTGTTGCGAAAGCTGTTGATCGCGATGTTGCTTTGGCGCCGCTCAGTACCGATTTCCAGCACCGGCGAGAAGCCGCGGTACTGATAGTTGCGGTTCGTCACCGCGACCGAGAGCCGCTGTGTCCGATCCCTGCGTACCGCGTCGAAAGCCGTCGAAACCCCATCACGCCGTTCCTGCGACAGCGTCAGGTTCGCATTCGCCTGCCAGCCGCTTTCGAACGCATGGCGCAGGCCCAGACCCACGCCCAGAAGGCGCCCGCTTTCGAAATCGGCATTCGCGCGGGTGCGCGTGGCAAAGCCGCGCACGGTCACTTGCGTTTGCGGTCGCAGCGCCTGCGATACCCCGAACGAAACCCGCTGGATGGTGCCGTCACGGCGCCGCAGCGAGGGCACCCGGCGTTGCGCCAGCTCCACCCGCCCGAACACCAGCGCGTCACTGCCGGTCAGGGCCTGGAACGTCGCATAGATCCCGCGGTCGCGCGAAAACCGAGCATCCCCCGCCCAGCGCTGATCCCCGGTCACACCGAACCCAAGCACCCGGCCCCGGTCGCCCAGATGCTCGATCCCCGTCGAGAACCTGAGGCTATAGTCGTTGAGATCCCGGTTCTCGTACACCCGCCCGCCAAAGCGCAGGGCGGTGCGCGCCCGCAGGTCGCGCGCGATCATCGGCGCATAGACCACTTCGGCATCTGCGGTCAGCCCGGTGCCCGATTGCACGGTTTCATCAAGGATGAATTCGAAATCGCCGATGGTGACCGACTCGAGCGTCGACCGGCGTGTGACGTTGGTTTCGGGCGCAAGGCCAAGGCTGAAGCTGCCGCTCAGGGGGCTGCGCGCGTCGATCTGCTGCAAGAACCCCTGAATGGCGCGGCGTTCGGCGTCGCTGGTGGCGACATCGAGCGCGCGGGCAAGCTGCGCCTGCGCGCGCGCGTCCTGGCCGCTCCGGGCATAGGCGATGCCCAACTCGGCCTGCACAGACGGGTTGTCGGGCGCGGCGGCGGCAAGGCGTTCAAGGATCGGTTGCGCGGCGCGGGGGCGCTGGGCCTGCATCAGCGCCAGCGCGCGGCGCCATTCGGCGGCGGGCGTGTCGGACGG
>SKKS01000351.1 GCA_007123625.1 Paracoccaceae bacterium | reverse complement strand
TCTGGGCCTGCCGATCATCGACCACGGCAGCCATATCGTCCCCGTCCATGTCGGGGACCCGGTCCATTGCAAGGTGATTTCCGACATGCTGCTGCGCGACTACGGGATCTATGTGCAGCCCATCAACTTCCCCACCGTGCCGCGCGGGACCGAGCGGCTGCGCTTTACGCCCTCGCCCGTGCACACGCCCGGCATGATCGACCACCTTGTCCGCGCCATGGACAATCTGTGGTCGCACTGTGCGCTGAATCGTGCCGAACTTTCTGCCTGAAACACAAAATGCTTTGATTCCTGTTGCCATCTGCTACCATATAGGTATCAGAAAACAGAGGTGTGATCGTCGCTGCAACTGCGAAGCAGGGCCGAGAATCACCCACATGGCGGCGATCATCAGGGGCGGGTTTTGATGAAGTGGCTTGGCAGGAAGCCTGTACAGGAAGAGAACGCGGAAGTACGCCCTTTGGGGTTCGATGACTTTGATCTGCGTCTCGGTGACATCATGCGCGGCGAGCGGGCGACCTTGGGCAAGTCCCTTCTGGACGTCCAGCGTGAGCTGCACATTCGTGCGACATACATTACGGCCATCGAAAACGCCGACCTTTCGGTGTTCGAAGCGCACAGCTTCGTCGGCGGTTACGTCCGGTCCTATGCCAAATTCCTGGGCCTGGACCCGGAATGGGCCTATGCGAAATTCTGCGCCGAAACCGGGTTCACCGTGCCCGACGGCATGTCCAGCTTCTCGCGGCCACGGACGCCGTCAAACCCGACCGCCAAGAAGATGCCCGAGGGGCTTCTGGGGCGCATTTCCATCACCCCCGAACCGGAACCGCTGTGGCGTCGGATCGAACCCGGCGCGATCGGATCGCTGGCGGTCCTGCTGATCCTGACCGGCGGGCTGGCCTATGGCGGCTGGGCGGTGCTGAACGAAGTGCAGCGCGTGCAACTGGCCCCCGTGGATCAGGCGCCCGAAGTGATGGCCGATCTTGACCCGCTGAGTGCGCCCGGCACGGCCATTTCCGCAGCGGACGACAGCGATTTCGCCCGCGCCGTCCCGACGCCCGATGCCCCCCACTCCGCCGCAACGCGCGGCGGCGCCGAAGGAAGCGTGCGGATCTATCGCCCGCAAGGGCTGGACGTGCCGGTGATGGAACCCCGCGACGGCCCGATCGCGGCGATCAGCGCAAACCGTGCGCCGACACTTGGAGTGGACCATGACAGCGTTTCGCAGGCGCTGACCGAAGCGCTGTCGACCGAAGATCCGGTTATCCAGGTGGTCGAATCCGGCCCGCCGGTGGTCGAACTGCTGGCCGTCCGGCCCAGCTGGGTGCGCGTGCGCGGCGCTGACGGCACTGTTCTGTTCGAAAAAATCCTAGATGCCGGCGAGCGTTACACCGTCCCCCAGACCGAAGAGCCTGCCAATCTGCGCGCCGGGAACTCGGGGTCGCTGTACTTCGTCATCAACGGCGAGGCCTTTGGCCCCGCCGCCCCCGGGGCACAGGTCGTCAACAACGTGGCGCTGTCCGCCGATGCGCTGCGCGATCAGTTCGAGGTGGCGGATCTCAGCCGCGATTCCGATCTGGAGCGCATTATCGCGATGCTTGAAACTCCGAGCAACTGAGCCGACAACAATTACGCGCTCAAGTTCGCGCCGACGCGCAATCCGCCCGTTGTCGCACGCTTCCTGTCGGGTTATGTGTTCCGTGAGCCCACGAAAATGGACAGGTGACCCGCCATGACCCACAACCCGATCCGCCCCTGGCGTAACATCGACCGGCGGCGGTCGCGTCAGATCATGGTGGGTAAGGTGCCGGTCGGCGGTGACGCACCGATCACGGTCCAGACCATGACCAACACCGATAGCGGCGATGTGAAGGCCACGCTGGACCAGATCATCCGCTGCGTCGATGCGGGCGCCGATATCGTCCGCGTCTCGGCCCCCGATCAGGCTGCGACCCATGCGCTGCGCGAAATCTGCCGCGAAAGCCCGGTGCCGATCGTGGCCGACATCCATTTCCACTACAAGCGCGCGATCGAGGCCGCCGAAGCCGGCGCCGCCTGCCTGCGCATCAACCCCGGCAACATCGGCAGCGCCGACCGCGTGCGCGAAGTCATCAAGGCCGCGCGCGATCATGGTTGCTCCATCCGCATCGGAGTCAATGCAGGCAGTCTGGAAAAGCACCTGCTGGACAAATACGCCGAACCCTGCCCCGAGGCGATGATCGAAAGCGGACTGGACCACATCCGCATCCTGCAGGACAATGATTTCCACGAGTTCAAGATCAGCGTAAAGGCGTCCGACGTCTTTCTGGCTGCCGCTGCCTATCAGGGACTGGCCGATTGCACCGATGCGCCGATCCATCTGGGCATCACCGAAGCGGGCGGGATGCTGTCGGGCACGGTGAAATCGGCCATCGGGCTGGGCAATCTTCTGTGGATGGGCATTGGCGACACGATCCGCGTCAGTCTCAGCGCCGACCCGGTCGAAGAGGTCAAGGTCGGCAATGAAATCCTCAAGTCCCTGGGCTTGCGGCACCGCGGTGTGAACGTGATCTCGTGCCCGTCCTGCGCGCGGCAGGGCTTTGACGTGATCGCCACCGTGTCGAAACTTGAAGAGCGGCTGGCACATATCAAGACCCCACTCAGCCTGTCGATCATCGGATGCGTGGTGAACGGCCCGGGCGAGGCGCTGATGACCGATGTCGGATTCACCGGCGGCGGCGCCGGCTCGGGCATGGTCTATGTGGCAGGCAAGCAAAGCCACAAGATGAACAACGCCCAGATGGTCGATCATATCGTGGAGCTGGTCGAAAAGCGCGCTGCCGAGATCGAGGCCGCCGCCAGCGCCGAAGCCGCCGAATAAGCCGCGCGGATTCGGCCTGCTGCGCGTGACGGAGTACGGTTGGCTCAGGCCGACTGGAACCCGCTCAGCAACTGCCGAAGCCCGATCAACGCGCCCACGATGATCGCCGCCAGCGTGACAGGCGCAGAAAACGCCAGCACCGCCATCGCGCTGCCCCCCTGACCAATGCTGCAGCCCAGAGCAAGCACACCGCCCACGCCCATCAGCACGGCGCCCAGAACCTGACGCCCCAGCTCGCGCGGGTCCTCGCAGGCCTCCCACCGGAATTGCCGCCGCCAGAACGCCGCAAGCGCCGCCCCCGCCACAACGCCAGTCACGGCGCCCACGGCAAAGCCTGCCGCCCGCGCGGTCGAGGTCATGGCATAAAGGATCGTCTGGCCCAGCGGCACCACGAAGCTGAAGCCTTCGACCGCGACCGCGCCGAACCCGTCGTCATTCAGCCAGCTTGTGGCCACAAGCGCCCAGACCAGCGCCGCCGCCACCGCCAGCCCGGCCCAGACCATCCGCCGGGCACGCCGCAGCGGCGCGTGGGCCAGCCCCAGCGCCACAAGGGCAGCGCCCAGCGGCAGCGCAATCCACACCGGCGCCAGGCCCGCCGATACCCCCAGCGCATGCGCGATCCCCTGCGGAGCGGCGGCGGTTTCGGGCGGGAACAGCGCAACGCGGACCGGCGCCAGGGGCCCGGCCAGCGTCACATATCCCGCGACACCCAGGATCATCACGATCAGAAACGATCGCAAATCCCCTCCGCCCATCCGCACCAGCGCGCCGAAACCGCAGTTTCCCGCCAGCGCCATGCCATAGCCGAACAGCAGCCCGCCCGCGATGCTTGCCAGCGGATTCCATGCGGTGGCCAGATAAAGCGTCTGTGTCAGCGCCGCCAGCCCGACCGCTTCAAGCACAAAGGCCCCGATGATCGCCGCCCCCAGCATCAGCGCCCACTGATACGCGCGGCGCTTGTCATGCCCGTATGCAGTGCTTTCGATGGCGCCCAGCGTGCAGAAGTCACCCGCTCGGGACGCAAAGCCAAGCACGATGCCCCCGGCCAGCCCGGCCAGCACCGCCAGTGCCTCGGCTCCGATGCCCAGCATTCCTGTCCTCCCGCGGGGG